>CAZVWF010000015.1:0-27446 GCA_964630795.1 uncultured Woeseia sp.
TCGAGCAACAACAGGTCAGGTTTCTGAACGAGCGCCTTCGCGAGGGCAACCCGTCGGCGCCAGCCCCCGGACAGTTCATTCATCTGTTTATCGGTGGGCAGGTTGAGCTCCGAGATGGTTGTTTCGACGCGTTGCTCCAGGTGCCATCCTCCGTGGGCCTCAATCTGGCGATGCAGGGTTTCGAGTTCTCGCAGACCTTCCTTGTCGAGACCCTGCCGGGATCGCTCGTCGTACTCGTCGAGCAGTGCCTGGATGCCGGTTAGGCCGGAGCTGACGACATCGCGAACCGGCAGGTTGGCAGCGTCCGGGAGCGATTGCTCGAGCTGGCTGACGACCAGGCCGGTCTTGCGAACGATCTCGCCCCGATCACATTCGACCTCGTCGGTAATCAACCGAAACGTTGTGGACTTGCCGGCACCGTTCCGACCGATCAGGCACACCCGTTCACCCGGCTCAATCGATAGATCGGCCTCGGTGAGAATTTTCTGGTCGCCGATATCGAGCGACACTTCCTCGAATCGAATCAGGGTCATGCGTGCAGGGTGCTGGAAAAACGCAAGGATACACGCTGCGGACCGCGGGGATTGAAGAAAGCGGGATTCAGCCGTACTGTGGCGCCTGTGGACGAAGAGAAAATCATCGATCTCGAGACCCGGATCGCGCACCAGGAGCATACGATCGCGACGCTGAACGAGGTCCTGACCGATCAACAGGCGCAGCTGACGAAGCTGTCGGCTCAGGTGGAAGCGCTGACCGAACGGGTACGGGCCCTGTCTGCCGCTGTGCCGTCCGGCGATACCGGCGATCCCGCCGACGAGAAGCCACCGCATTACTGAAGGACTTGACTGATGAGTAAACCGCATTTTCCTGACCTGATTCGTGCATTGCCGGAGTTTGAAGGGCCTTTCGACGCATTCAGGCTGGCCGCTGAAAACTGCGAAGTGTTGTTTGCCTCCTATCCTGCGGGCACGATTATCGAGGTGCATACACATCCGTCGGAGAATGTGGGTGTCATTACGGAAGGCGAGTTGATTCTGACAAAGGGGGGCGAGGAAACCCGTTACGGTCCCGGCGAGTGGTACCACCTCGATCCTGAGGAGGAGCATGCGGCCCGCTTCGATGTAGCAACGTCCGAAGTCGAATTCTGGTTTAGCCGATAGGCATCGCCGCGATGGGCGTCCAAAAACCGCACTCGAGACGGCCTGGTCGTCAGCCAGCCCGAACAATCGCTTTCGGGCGGTATTTCAACAGGACGACCGGCGGGAGGACATCATGACCCGGTTAAGTATTCTTGCCGTGTTGATCGCGCTGACGATGACGGGCCACGCGCTGGCGGATGACGGCACGGTGCGCGTAACGATGTCGACCAGCCAGGGCGAGATCGGTATCGATCTGTACCTGGACAGGGCACCGATCACAGCGGGTAATTTTCTGCAGCTCGTCGACAATGGCGACCTGGATGGCGGCAGTTTCTATCGTGTCGTTTCCTATGAGAATGACAATGGGAATCCCGGCATCGAAGTGATTCAGGGCGGACTTGGCAGCGCTGGCGACGGCTTTGACACCATCGATCATGAAACGACTGAACAGACCGGCATACGGCATACCGACGGCGTGATCTCGATGGCGAGGGGCGCGGTGGGTACGGCCAGCACCGAGTTCTTCATCTGCATTGGTGACCAGCCGGGACTGGACTATGGCCAGCCGAGAAAT
Source organism: uncultured Woeseia sp. (assembly GCA_964630795.1). Lineage (GTDB taxonomy): Bacteria > Pseudomonadota > Gammaproteobacteria > Steroidobacterales > Woeseiaceae > SZUA-117. Next base: position 1,714 of record CAZVWF010000015.1, read on the forward strand.
GCCGACGAACAGGGCTTTGCTGCCTTCGGCAAGGTCGTTACAGGCATGGACGTAGTCATAAAAATCAATAGCTTACCGTCGGATGCGCCCTCCGACTCCGACTATACGAAGGGCCAGATCCTGGAGGCACCCGTTACGATTTCACGCGTGTGGCGTGCAGAGTAGGCCGGCTCGCGGATAACGGGACGGGAAAGCCCGTATTGTGTGAACTTCGGCGTATGCGGTCTACTCTAATTGGCATCCGTCAACTTTTTCGACCGGGCTGAGGCAGCGGGGATGCTGCCGGGGAGTATTGCCATGACGACATTTCGAGTATTGATCTGGTCGATTCCGTTCGGCTTTTTCGCCTGGGCGTTGCCAGCGCCGGCACAGGAAGAGCCGGTGGAAGAGGTCACTGTCGAAGAAGACACTTTGCGCTGCATTTCATCGCGACGGATTCGTCGGATCCGGATCGTCGATGACAAGAACATCCTGATTTACCTGACGGCAACTCACATCTACCACAATGAACTGCAGAACGTTTGTCATGGCCTGAGCCGCCACCGGACGTTTTCCTATAATTCGAACGACGGGCTCTTCTGTGAGGGCGATGGAATTGGCGGACTGACGATGGCAGCGTGGGACGCCGTTCGTCCGGACGTCAGGTGCTGGCTCGGTACGCATCGGAGAATTTCCCGGGAAGATGCCGATGCGATGCGCCGGGGTGAAGGTAAACCGGCACAGCCGGAGGCCAGGCCCCTGCCTATGCCGCCCCCCTCGGAAGTGGGTACGGACGAAGAAGAACCGGAGTCCTGAGCGTCATCGCGCAGCAGCGGTTGTCTGCCGGCCGTTCATCACGTTATTCGACAATAAGGAAGCCGTACCCACTGGCTTTTCGATCGTGACACGTAATCACACCGGATACGTGAATTATCAGGCGTGCTGATTTTGTGCGCTTGCGTTCAATCGTGGCGCCAGGTACTGGCCGGTAAACGAGGCCTTGGTCGCGGCGACATCTTCCGGCGTGCCGGCGGCAATGATCTCACCGCCGCCGTCGCCACCTTCCGGGCCCAGGTCGACGATCCAGTCGGCTGTCTTTATGACATCGATATTGTGTTCGATGACGACGATCGTATTACCTTTATCGCGCAGTCGATGCAGAACGGCAAGCAGGTGCTCGATATCATGGAAGTGCAGTCCCGTCGTCGGTTCATCCAGTATGTAGAGCGTGTTGCCCGTATCGCGCTTTGAGAGTTCCTTGGCAAGTTTGACGCGTTGCGCCTCACCGCCGGACAGCGTGGTTGCGTTCTGGCCGAGACGAATGTAGGACAGGCCTACATCCATGAGTGTTTGCAGCTTCTTGGCGATGACCGGCACATTGCGGAAAAACTCGGCGGCATCCTCTACGGTCATCTCGAGGACTTCAGTGATGTTCTTCCCCTTGTAACGAATCTCCAGCGTCTCACGGTTGTAGCGTTTGCCGCGACAGACATCGCAGGGGACATAAACGTCAGGCAGGAAGTGCATCTCGACTTTGATGACGCCGTCACCCTGGCAGGCTTCACAGCGACCACCTTTCACATTGAAACTGAATCGTCCCGGCATGTAGCCGCGGGAACGCGCTTCCTGGGTCCCCGCAAACAACTCGCGAACAGGCGTGAACAGGCCGCTGTACGTGGCCGGATTGGATCGCGGCGTACGACCAATCGGGCTCTGGCTGATATCGATCACCCGATCGACAAACTCCAGGCCCGTGATGTTTTCATAGGGCGCCGGGTTCTTGCTCGTGCGGTTGATTGCTTCGGCGACGGCCTTGTACAGGGTGTCATTGACCAGCGTTGACTTGCCGGAACCGGATACCCCTGTCACGCAGGTCATCAAACCCAGCGGGATCGACACTTCGACGGATTTCAGGTTGTTCCCCGTGGCGCCGGTGACTATCAACTGGCGCTTTTTGTCGGCGCCGATGCGCTTGGCGGGAATTTCGATGGCGCGCCGGCCGGACAGGTACTGCCCGGTCAGAGATTGCGCGTTCTGGATGATCTCCTCCGGGGATCCCTGTGCGACGATTTTGCCTCCATGGATGCCCGCACCGGGCCCCAGGTCGATGACGTGGTCAGCGGCCAGAATGGCTTCCTCGTCGTGCTCGACAACGATCACCGTGTTGCCGATATTGCGAAGGTGGATCAGTGTGCCGACTAGCCGTTTATAGTCCCGTTGATGCAGGCCGATCGATGGTTCGTCGAGGATGTACATGACACCGACAAGGCCGGAGCCAATCTGGCTGGCCAGACGGATCCGCTGCGCTTCGCCGCCCGACAGTGTTTCGGCACTGCGATTGAGAGACAGGTAGTCGAGGCCAACATCGCTCAGAAACCCAAGCCGGTCGCCGATTTCCTTGACGATCTTTTCTGCGATGGTTGCACGCCAGCCTTCGAGTTTCAGGTTGCGGAACAAGTCCCGCGCATGACCGACTGACAGATCGCTGATCTCGGGCAGCGATCTGTCGGTAATAAATACGTTACGCGCTGAACGGTTCAGGCGCGTGCCGTCGCAATCCGGGCAGGGCTGGCTGTTCAGGTACCGCGCCAGTTCCTCGCGAACCGCGTTCGACTCCGTTTCACGGTACCGGCGTTCCAGGTTGGGTATCACGCCCTCGAAGCGATGATTCTGCTTGATCTCCATGCCGCGCGAGTTGGCGTAGAAGAACTCGATTTTCTCTTTGCCGCTGCCATAAAGGACGACTTCGCGAAGCTTGTCGGGTAGCTCACTGAAGGGCGTTTCAATGTCGAACTTGTAGTACTTCGCCAGGCTCTGAATCATCTGGAAGTAGTAGGTCGTCTTCCGGTCCCAGCCGCGAATGGCACCACCCGCCAGGGACAGGTCGGAATTGACGATGACCCGATCCGGGTCGAAAAACTGTTTGACGCCCAGCCCATCACAGCCCTGGCAGGCGCCGGTCGGGTTGTTAAACGAAAACAGGCGGGGCTCCAGCTCGGTCAGGCTGTAGCCGCAGATATTGCACGCGAAGCGGTCCGAGAAAATGAGCTCCTCGGCATCCGCGTCGTCCATGAACGCGATGCGCGCGGTACCGTCGGCCAGCCGCAGCGCGGTCTCGAAGGACTCCGCGAGCCTGAGTTTCAGGTCCTCTTTGACCTTGAAGCGGTCGACGACGGCCTCGATGTTGTGTTTGCGGCGCAGATCGAGCGTTGGCGGATCATCCAGCTCACAGACTTCCCCGTTGATCCGGGCACGAATAAATCCCTGTGCAAGCAGGTCCTGCATCAGCTGAACGTGTTCACCCTTCCGCTCGACCACGATGGGTGCCAGCAGCATCAGCCTGCTGCCTTCGGGTAGACCAAGCACCTGGTCGACCATTTGCGAGACTGTCTGAGCCTCAAGGGTGACGCCGTGATCGGGACACCGGGGCGTGCCGGCACGCGCGTACAAAAGGCGCAGGTAATCGTAGATTTCCGTGACCGTTCCGACCGTCGAGCGCGGATTGTGCGACGTCGATTTCTGTTCGATCGAGATGGCTGGCGAAAGTCCATCGATGTGATCGACATCCGGCTTTTCCATCATCGAGAGAAACTGACGCGCGTATGCCGACAGCGATTCCACGTATCGGCGCTGCCCCTCTGCGTAAATCGTATCGAATGCCAGTGACGACTTGCCCGAGCCCGACAGGCCCGTAAAGACGATCAGCTTGCCGCGTGGCAAACTGAGATCGATGTTCTGCAGGTTGTGCGTCCGTGCGCCACGAATGTCGATCGATTTCATAGTCAGGCCGGGGAACGTCAAACAACCTGCTAATATACGCCGCCGCAGTCGAGCGGCGCAAAAGCAGGCATATCGCGAATTCATAATGAGCAGAGATTTCAGGCAGATAATCGGTGCGATGCTCCCGGGGGAGCGGCGTGCGGTTGGCGTGATTGCGCTGATCGCAATATTCCGAATGTTCGGGCTTTTTGCCTTGCTGCCGGTTCTGGCCATATTTGCCGGCGACCTGGAGGGCGCCACGCCGACCCTGATTGGTATAGCAGTGGGCGGTTACGGCCTGACGCAGGCGGCGCTGCAGATCCCTTTTGGTGCGCTGTCTGACCGGGTCGGCCGGATCCCGGTCATCCTGCTCGGCCTGGTCCTGTTCGCGGCAGGGAGCATCCTGGCCGCCGTCAGCGACGATATTGCCGGTGTGATTGCAGGTCGCTTTCTGCAGGGTGGCGGCGCTATTTCTGCGACCCTGGCGGCGCTACTCGCCGATGCAACACGCGAAGCCGTTCGTACGCGCTCGATGGCAATTTTTGGTATGGGCATAGGTAGCTCGTTTCTGCTGGCCCTCATTCTCGGGCCGGTAATTGCGGCCGCTTTCGGCGTGCGCGCGCTCTTCTGGATGGCCGCCGGGCTTGCCGTCGCGGCGGCCGTCATGACCTCTTTGTTGCCAGGCGACATTGCGTTGCCTGAGAAGCCGGTACGACACAATATTGCTTCGGCATTTCGCCCTGACCTGTTAAGGCTCGATCTCTACATCTTCGTACTTCACGCGATCCTGACCGCGTGTTTTGTGGCGCTGCCCTTTCTGCTGAGAAACGAGCTCGGGGTCGCGCTCGATGGCCATTGGAAAATCTATATCGGCGCGTTGCTGGTATCGCTCGTTGGCACCATACCGCTCATTCTCATTGATGAACGCCAGGGCAAGCCGGCCACGGTTACAGCGGCCATCCTGCTGTTGCTGATCGGCCTGTCGATACTGGCCCTGGCCGGATCGACCACCATGATGGTATTCGCCGCACTCGCTGTTTTCTTTGCGGGCTTCAACTTCCTGGAAGCGGGGCTGCCTGCCCGGTTGTCGATGGAGGCAGCCGGCGAGGTGCGCGGCGCCTCCCTGGGGGTCTTCACGAGTGCTCAGTTTCTCGGCGCTTTCGCGGGTGGCGTCATTGGCGGCTACTTTCTGTCGAGCGGCAATCCGGCAACCGTATTCCTGGTCGCGGCCATGATCGCCGCGGCCTGGTTCGCCTTTCATCGCATAGGGCAATAACCGGCCGATAACGCCGCAAATCGGGCTGTTATTTGCCGGCCCAACGCCTAAAATACCTATCCCGCGCAATAAGGCGCGGACACAAGAACATCCAGATACAGGGGACAACTATGGCTCGCGGAGTCAACAAAGTAATTATCGTCGGCAATCTCGGCAACGACCCGGATACCCGGTACATGCCGAGCGGCTCAGCGGTCACCAATTTGAGCGTTGCGACCAACGAATCGTGGAAGGACAAACAAACCGGCGAGCAGAAGGAACGTACAGAGTGGCATCGCGTCGCCATGTTCGGCCGGCTTGCGGAGATAGCCGCCGAATACCTGCGAAAGGGATCGCAGATCTATATCGAAGGCAAGCTGCGGACGCGGAAGTGGCAGGACCAGAATGGCAATGACCGCTGGTCGACGGAAATTATCGCCGACGAAATGCAAATGCTGGGCGGACGCTCCGGTGCCGGTGCGCCTGCGATGGGTGACTCAGGCCCGCCGCCGGGACCGCCGGCTCAGGGTGGCGGAGGCGCATCAGGCGGCGGAGCCGGTCCCGGGGATCCCGACGACGATATCCCGTTTTAGCCTTTCGGGACGATCGTTCGCCGGAGTGAGCTACTACGAACAGTAGCCGACTATGCCGCAAAAGCTCTACATAAAGACCATGGGCTGCCAGATGAATGAGTACGACTCAGAGAAGATGGCGGATGTATTGCGCGCGTCCCATGGCTACGAGCTGACGACGAATCCGGAGGAAGCCGATCTGTTGCTGGTCAATACCTGCTCCATTCGCGAGAAGGCGCAGGAGAAAGTGTTCTCGGAACTGGGGCGCTGGCGGGCCTGGAAGGACAAGCGACCCGAGCTCATGATTGGCGTGGGTGGCTGTGTCGCCAGCCAGGAAGGCGAGGGCATCCGCAAGCGGGCGCCGTTTGTCGATATGGTATTCGGTCCGCAAACGCTGCATCGATTGCCGGAACTGGTTAACGAGGCCAGCAACAAGGGGCAGGGTGTCGTCGACGTATCTTTCCCGGAGATCGAAAAATTCGATTGTCTTCCTGACCCGCGTGCGGAGGGCCCCACGGCTTTCGTTTCCGTCATGGAAGGCTGCAGCAAGTACTGCTCTTTCTGTGTGGTGCCCTACACGCGCGGTGAGGAAATCAGCAGGCCGCTTGACGATGTGATTGTCGAAGTCGTCAGCCTGGCCCGACAGGGCGTACGAGAAATCAATCTGCTCGGGCAGAACGTCAATGCATACCGTGGACCCATGCATGACGGCAACGTCGCCGACCTGGCGACGCTGATCTACTACGTCGCAGCGGTCGATGGTGTCGAGCGTATTCGCTTTACGACTTCGCATCCGGTCGAATTCACGGATAGCCTGATTCAGGCCTATGCGGAGGTGCCAAAGCTGGCGAATTATCTGCACCTGCCGGTGCAGCATGGATCGGACCGTATCCTGGCGGCGATGAAACGTGGCCATACGGCGCTCGAATACAAAAACAAGATTCGCAAGCTTCGCCAGGCGCGCCCGGATATTTCCTTGTCATCGGACTTTATCGTGGGCTTCCCCGGTGAGACGGATGCCGACTTCGAAGCGCTGATGAACCTGATCGCAGACGTTGGCTTCGACCAGTCGTTCAGCTTTATCTATAGTCCGCGTCCGGGGACACCGGCGGCAGGTCTCGTTGATGACACGCCGATGGAAACCAGGAAGCAGCGTCTCCAGTTACTGCAGGCGCGCATCAACCAGCAGGCATTGGAAATCAGTCGCGGGATGGTGGGCACGACGCAGAAAGTCCTGGTCGAGAAGCCCTCAAAGAAGGATCCCCGACAAATGTCCGGACGGACTGAGAACATGCGCTGGGTCAACTTTGACGGCGACAAGACCCTGGTCGGGCAGTTCGTCGATGTGGTCATCACCGAAGCGCTGCCTAACTCACTGCGCGGGCGACTCGTCGATAGTCGTGCCGCTGCGTGATTGTCTTAAAGCAGTAATTTAACTTTTCCCGTCGACCTCATGGCGGAGCGCGCAATGTCATTGCCGGACCTCATTAAGCTATACAGCCGGCGTCCAATCGCGGTAGTCTCTTTCAGTATCGCCGACGCCAGAACGACAGGTGTGAAAACGTAAACTTGAACGCGCCACACATATCCCGGGACGTTGTCCTGGTGCCCGCCGACAACAGTCGCCTGGCCAACCTCCGCGGTCAGTTTGATGAGCACCTTCGCCAGATCGAGCGCCGCCTCGACGTTGAAATAGCCAGCCGCGGGAATCGTTTTCGTGTTACCGGTAATCCCGGTGCGGCGAAAATCGGCAGCGACGTCCTGCGTTCCCTCTTTAATATGACGGATTACGAGAGGCTGGACCCGGAGCGTGTACACGTGTGCCTGCAGGAATCTGTGATGAACGACAATGACATCGACGAAGCGAACGGGAACCTGGAGGTTGTCGATGAGAATGGCGTCATCATCCAGACGCGACGCAAACTCGTTCGGGCGCGCGGTCCAAACCAGCGGGCCTACCTGAGAAACATCCGCGAACATGACCTGGCGTTTGGCATCGGTCCGGCGGGGACAGGGAAGACCTACCTGGCGGTTGCCAGTGCGATTGATGCACTTGAAAAGGAACAGGTGCGTCGCATCGTACTCGTCCGCCCCGCCGTTGAAGCGGGTGAACGGCTGGGATTCCTCCCGGGCGATATGTCGCAGAAGGTCGATCCCTATCTCCGGCCGATGTATGACGCCTTGTTCGACATGATGGGTACCGAGCAGGTTGCCAGGCTCATCGAAAGGAATACGATCGAGGTGGCGCCGCTCGCGTTCATGCGGGGTCGCTCGCTGAATGACTCGTTCGTCATCCTCGATGAGGCGCAAAATACGAGTGTTGCGCAGATGAAGATGTTTCTGACGCGTATCGGCTTCGGATCCCGGGCAGTTGTCACCGGGGACATTACACAGATCGATTTGCCCTCCGGCCAACTGTCCGGCCTGAAAAACGCGGTAGAGATCCTCAGCAAGGTCGATGGCATCGCATTCACGTACTTCACGCCGGGTGATGTCGTGCGCCACCAGTTGGTCCAGCGTATCGTTGAAGCCTACGAGGCGGACGGCAACGGCGGGCAGGGTTAACACGCGATCGCGATGGCAACAGATCTGTCTGTAGATGTTCAGGTCGCAAGCGCGGCACGCAGTGTGCCTGCCGACGAGGACATACGTACCTGGATTGCAGCCGTGCTGTCGCAGCTCGACTTTGCCGACAAGGTTGAGGTGTCGGTACGGATCGTCGACGATGACGAAAGCCGGGATCTCAACAAGACGTACAGAGAAAAGGACAAATCGACCAACGTCCTGTCGTTCCCGGCCGGTTCAGGCGACTACGCACCGGACGATGCACGACGGCCGTTGGGTGACATCGTGGTCTGTGCGCCGGTCGTCGAGGCCGAGGCCGCCTTGTACGGTAAGGCTCCTGCCAACCACTGGGCGCATCTCTTTGTGCACGGGATGCTGCATTTGCTGGGCTTTGACCACCAGAACGACGCTGAGGCGGCGGAAATGGAGGCAATCGAACGGGCGGTACTGGGCACACAGGGGATTGCGGATCCCTATGAGGCCTGAACGGGGTCCGGAGAAAACACGAATGTGAGGGGTGCGCCCGATTAAAAAGGTGCGAACTGCTACAATATCGACGTCTCCGGGGCATTGCCCCAAGGCGACAGACGAGGACGATGAACGATAAACCGCCAAGTACCAACGGCTCAGGAAAAACCGGCTTATTGAAGCGCGTCATCCGCGCGATCAAAGGTGAGCCCCTGAGCCGCGACGAAATCCACGATCTCCTGCAGGAAGACGAAGGCGTCTTCGAACCTGAAGAAAAGGAAATGCTCTCGGGCGTGCTGGACGTCGCCGAGACGCAGGTTCGTGAGGTCATGATCCAACGCTCGCAAATGGTGGTCATCGAGCGAGACCAGACGATCGACGAGATGCTGGAGGTGATCATAGGCTCCGGTCACTCACGATTTCCTGTTATTGGCGAGGATAGGGACGAGATTCTCGGCATTCTGCTTGCCAAGGATCTGCTGAAATTTTTTGGCGATGCCAGCCAGGAAACGCTCAAGCTCGATTCCTTCCTGCGCCCGGCTGCGGTCATACCGGAGTCGAAACGGTTAAACGCGCTGTTGAAAGAGTTCCGCGACAGTCATAACCACATGGCTATTGTCGTTGATGAATACGGCGGCGTGTCCGGTCTCCTGACGATTGAGGATGTGCTCGAAGAAATCGTCGGTGAAATAGATGACGAGCACGATCCCGAAGAGGCTGCCTTCATCGCGCCGGATACGGATGTTGACGGCAAGCCATGTTACATGGTTCGCGCCCTGACTCGCATCGATGACTTCAATGAGTACTTCGGATGCGAATTCACGGAAGAGGAAGACTACGAGACCATCGGCGGCCTGGTCATGCACGAGCTGGGTCGTCTTCCGCGACTTGGCGAGTGCCTCGAATACGGTGGCTTCGAGTTTTGCGTGACCCGCGCTGACAAACGACGAATCGATGTGCTACAGGTCGTCAGGGTCGCGCGGGAAAGCATCGCGTCCGCCGGCTGACGTGAACCCGGTGTTTCCCGTCGCGGATTTCGCCGAACGGCAGCCATGGGCTGCTCGCAGTGTATTCTTCCTGGTCGGTGCGGCGACGATGCTCTCGTTCGCTCCCTTTGGCCTGTTTCCCCTGGCGCTCATTTGTGTCATCCCGCTCCTCTATGCCTTTCGCCATTGTGCGCCGAAGATCGCCGCGCGAATCGGCTTCGCGTGGGGTGCCGGACTGTTCCTGGCGGGAACGTACTGGCTGTATGTCTCCATCCACATCTTTGGGGCGGCGCCGCTGATCCTCGCCATCCTTTTGATGGTCGGGCTCGTCATTATCATGGGGCTTTATTACGCTGCGGCCGGCTGGATCATTGCCACGCTTCGCGATGATTCGCAGTGGCATTTCATTGCGCTGGTGTCGGCGGTCTGGGTATTTCTCGAGTGGCTCCGTGGCTGGTTTCTTAGTGGCTTTCCCTGGATGACGCTGGGCTACAGCCAGATTGATACATCACTCGCCGGATTTGCGCCGCTCCTGGGCATCTTCGGTGTGTCGCTCATGTTGATGTTGAGTGCGAGCGCAGCCCTTGCAGCCGCCGAATCGACCGGCAGGACACGAATCGCGATGGTGGTTGTCACCCTGTTGCCGTGGCTGGCCGGGGCCGCCCTGAAACCCCTCGACTGGACGACGGAAACCGGCCGGCCGGTGACGACGACCATTGTGCAGGGCGGGGTATCTCAGGACCTGAAGTGGGAGCGCGAGCAATTCGGCAAAACACTGGACCTCTACCGGACGTCGCTTTTGGATCACGGCGACAGTGACCTGGTGCTCTGGCCGGAGGTGGCGATCCCGGCGGTCCTCGATCAGGTAGAAAATTACGTCATGCAACTGCAACGCGATGTTGCCGTCGGCAACTCGACCCTGTTATTTGGCATCCTTGAGCGTGATGCCCAACGATCGCGGGTGTTCAACAGTGTGGTTGCAATTGACGGCAGGACTCGCCAGTTCTACCGGAAGCGACACTTGGTGCCGTTTGGCGAGTATTTCCCGGTGCCGGATTTTGTCCGCGAATGGATGCGGCTGATGAACCTGCCCTATAGCGACATCAGCAGCGGCGAGGCGCGCCAGGAATTAATCACGCTGCCCGACGGCAATCGACTGGCCGTTGCGATCTGTTATGAAGATGCCTACGCGGCGGAGCAACGCTACGCACTCGCCGACGCCAACATCCTGATCAACGTCAGCAATGATGCGTGGTTCGGAGATTCCATCGCGCCGCACCAGCACCTCGAAATTGCCCGGATGCGTGCCCTTGAGGCGGGTCGTCATGTCATCCGTGCGACGAACAATGGCGTCAGTGCTTTTATCGGTCCGGATGGCGGCATCATCGAATCCGGACCGCAATTCGAGTACCTCGCGATGACCCGGGAAGTCATGCCGCGCACCGGCACGACGCCCTATGCAACGGTCGGGAACTGGCCGGTCGTACTGCTTTCCTCACTGATTCCAGGCTGGCTGGCCTGGCGGCGACGCCGCCTGACTGGCTAACTTTCAATATATTGATTGATTATGTAATAAGCTAAATCACTGTTTTTAAAACAGATTAATTTTTTCTTGCTGTTCATTCTATAGAACTATAGAATTTCTTTCTCGCCAGACCAGGATCATGTCCGCGTGGAAGAACTCGCTGAAAACAGCCGTTACCAGAGCCAGAAACAACTGGCGATACGGTCGGCCGCGTCGGTTTTTGCTGAAAAGGGCTTTCACGGCGCCAGCACGAAAGATATTGCGGAGCGCATGGGGATCAAGCAGGGCAGCCTCTATTACTACTTCAAGTCGAAGGAAGAGGCGTTGGGAGAGGTTTGCCTCTTCGGCATCGAAGACTACGTCCAACGCATGAAGTCGATAGCGTCGAGTGATCAACCGTTTGAGGCGAAGTTGATGGCGACGATAACGTCGCACCTGACAAGTTACCGTGAGCGTAACGAGGCACTCAAGGTTCACAACGATGAACGCCTGTACTTGCCGGAAGACAAGCGGGCAAAGCTTAAGGCGCTTGGGTCGAGCTACCGGCAGCAACTGGAAAGGATTTTCGAAGAGGGCGCCAGGACGGGCGCTCTGCGCGACACGATTGATTGTCATTTCGCCGCGCAGGCCGTGATCGGAATGTGTAATGGCTGGGGTGACATCATCGTCCGGGAACCGGAACTGGATCTTTTTGACCTGATTCAGAAGTGCACGGACCTGGTTTTGAATGGATTCATCGAACGACGAAAAACAAGACGCGATGGCAGTGACGCCGTCGAACAACAAAGACCCATAAAATCAAACAAGGACTGAGATAATGGCAAAGCAAGTAGCAACGAATGTTATCTGGCACGATGGCGAAATTTCGCGCGATGATCGTTACCAGATTCTGCGCCAGAAGGGCGCAACGGTATGGTTCACGGGCCTCTCGGGCAGCGGTAAGAGCACGATTGCAGTAGCGCTTGAAAAAGCACTGCACTCAATGAACAAACTGTCGTACCGACTCGACGGCGACAACGTGCGCCTGGGCATCAACAAGAATCTCGGTTTTTCCGAAGAGGATCGCAAGGAAAACATCCGTCGCATCGGCGAGATCGCGAAGCTGTTTGGTGACGCCGGCACGATTTCCCTGTCGAGCTTTATCAGCCCGTACAAAGCGGATCGTGATGAAGTCCGGGCGCTGCATGAGGCTGCCAACCTGCCTTTCGTAGAGGTCTTCGTTGATTGTTCGTTGAGCGTCGCCGAAGAGCGTGATCCGAAGGGCTTGTACAAAAAGGCCCGCGCCGGCGAGATCAGGAACTTCACCGGTATCGACGATCCGTACGAAGCTCCGGAGAGCCCCGAGATTCACTTGCGCACGGACGAAATGAGCCTGCAGGAAGAAGTGTTGATCGTTATCGATTACCTGGTGATGCACGACATCATCCGCAAGGAATACTTCACTCGCGCCGAAGACCGCGTCGCTGCGTCAGCATAAGGGTTGCCAAAAATGATCAAACCACACGGGGCGGACGCCCTGGCGCCGCGATATGTCGCCAATGAAACTGAGCGGAACGCACTCCTGGGCGAGGCTGAGTTCCTGCCGTCAATCCTGCTGAACTCGGCTGCAGCGGCTAATGCCGTCATGCTGGGCGCAGGCTACTTCACACCATTGTCTGGCTACATGAATGTTGCGGATGCCATGAAGGTTGCGACGGACATGCATACGACGGACGGCCTTTTCTGGCCGGTGCCGGTGCTGAACCTGACTGATAGTGTCGAAGGTATCGACGTCAATCGTCGTATCGCGCTTCGGGATCCGAACGTCGCCGGCAATCCGGTGATGGCGGTCATGGAGGTGGCTGCGATTGAAGAGATTAGCGACGAGCAGATGGACACAATGATCGAGGCGGTTTTCGGCACGCTGGATGAGGCGCACCCGGGTGTTGCCACTTTCCGGAGTCTCGGCCGATACGCCGTCTCGGGTGATATCCAGGTCCTGTCGTTCAGTTATTTCGCGACGGAATTTGGTGACACGTTCAAGACGGCTGTCGAGATTCGCGATGAAATTGCCGAACGCGGCTGGGAAACGGTTGTCGCTTTCCAGACGCGTAACCCGATGCACCTGGCGCACGAAGAGCTTTGCCGCATGGCGCAGGACCGCCTGAACGCCGACGGCATCGTCATCCACATGTTGCTGGGTCGCCTGAAGGCAGGGGATATCCCGGCATCAGTTCGCGATGCCTGCATCCGCAAGATGGTCGACGTGTATTTTCCGGAAAACACCGTGATGGTGAACGGGTATGGATTCGACATGCTTTACGCGGGTCCGCGGGAAGCGTTGTTGCACGCCGTGTTCCGCCAGAATATGGGCGCAAGCCACCTGATCGTAGGCCGTGATCACGCTGGTGTGGGCGATTTTTACGGTCCGTTCGAGGCGCAGGCTGTCTTCGATGAGTTGCCGGAAGGTGCCCTTGAGATCCGGATTTTTGCGGCTGACCATACCGCCTGGTCGAAGAAACTGGGCCGCGTCGTCATGATGCGCGAGGTCGAGGACCATACGCCGGAAGACTACGTGTTCCTTTCGGGCACCAGGGTTCGCGAGATGCTGAGTGAAGGCATCGCGCCGCCGCCGGAATTCTCACGTCCGGAAGTCGCCGAAATCCTGATGGAGCACTACCAGCTCGAAGCCCGGCAGGCGGCGGTCGGCGAGTAGAAAAAAAGCAGTCCCGGCGGTGGTCCTCACCGTCGGGCGGCTGCGCCCGCAGCCAGAACCGAGTATCCTTCCGCCCTTAAACCCCGGCGTAATCAAGAGCGAATAACGAGCGGATGGACAAAGCTTACGATCCCGAATCGATCGAACTCGGAGCGCAGGCGTTCTGGAATGAGCGCCGATGCTTCGATGTTGACGAAGATTCTGACAAGGAAAAGTTTTATTGCCTGACCATGTTCCCGTACCCGAGCGGGCACCTGCACATGGGGCATGTTCGCGTCTTCACGATTTCGGACGTCATCGCACGCTACCAGCGCATGCAGGGGAAACACGTCCTCCAGCCCATGGGTTGGGACGCCTTCGGTATGCCGGCCGAGAATGCAGCGATCCAGCGGGGCATCCCGCCGGCAAAATGGACCTACCAGAATATCGCCGATATGCGCGGACAGTTCGATCGCCTGGGCTACGGCTACGACTGGCGCCGGGAAGTCACTACCTGTAAGTCGGACTATTACCGGTGGGAGCAATGGCTTTTCACCAAAATGTTCGAGAAGGGCCTCGTATATCGCAAGAATTCGATCGTCAACTGGGACCCGGTCGACCAGACCGTGCTCGCGAATGAGCAGGTCATCGACGGACGCGGCTGGCGTTCCGATGCACTGGTCGAACGTCGAGAGATTCCCCAGTGGTTCATGAAGATCACGGCTTATGCCGACGAACTACTGGAATACCTCGACAAGCTGGAGGGCTGGCCGGACTCGGTCAAGTCGATGCAGCGTAACTGGATCGGCCGTTCAGAGGGCATCGAGTTGTCCTTTGACGTTGAAGATGAGGACGAGCCGCTTTGGGTGTTCACGACACGCCCCGATACACTGATGGGCGTCACCTACATGGCTGTCGCGGCCGAGCACCCGCTGGCGACCCGGGCAGCGGCCGATAACCCGGAGATCCAGGCATTCATAGAAGAATGCAAAAAGCTGCATGCTGCGGAAGCCGAGATGGAGACGATGGAGAAGAAGGGTATGCCGCTCGGCATCTCGGCCCTGCATCCTGTCACCGGTGAAAAAGTGCCGCTGTGGGTCGCTAACTTCGTATTGATGGGTTATGGCACCGGGGCCGTCATGGCCGTCCCGGGTCACGATGAGCGCGACTGGGTGTTTGCAGAAAAATACGGCCTGCCGATTACGCAGGTTATTGAATCGATCGATGGATCCGAGGTCGATGTCTCCAGGGCACCGTACATTGCGTACGGAAAGTCTGTGAATTCGGACTTCATAGATGGCCTCGAATTCCAGGCTGCATTCGATGCGATCGCCGAACGATTCGAGAAAGAGGGACGTGGCAGGCGAACGGTTAATTACCGTCTCCGCGACTGGGGCGTTTCCCGCCAGCGCTACTGGGGCGCGCCTATTCCGATCATCTATTGTGACGATTGCGGCGCAGTACCGGTGCCGGAAAAGGACCTGCCGGTCGTGTTGCCGGAGGACGTTGAATTCACCGGCGTCGGTTCCCCGCTAAAGGATATGCCGGAGTTTTACAACGCAGACTGTCCATCCTGCGGCAAGTCTGCACGCCGCGAAACCGATACGTTCGATACTTTCGTTGAATCGTCATGGTACTTCTCGCGCTATGCCAGCCCCGACTGCGATACCGCCATGCTCGATAAACGTGAGGAATACTGGATGCCGGTGGATCAATACACCGGGGGTATCGAACACGCCATCCTGCACCTGCTCTATTCCCGCTTCTGGCAAAAGGTCATGCGCGACTTTGGCCTGTCGTCCGCAGACGAACCTTTCACGAACCTGCTCACCCAGGGCATGGTGTTGAAAGACGGCGCCAAGATGTCGAAGAACAAGGGTAATACCGTAGACCCGCAAGCGCTCATCGATCGATACGGCGCGGATACCGTCCGCCTGTTCATGATGTTTGCTGCGCCACCGGAGCAGGCGCTCGAATGGTCTGATGATGGCGTCCAGGGCGCATCCCGGTTTCTGAAACGCTTCTGGACGGCGGTGCAGTCGCACGTCGACAGTGGCAAGCCGCCTGCGCTGGACACGATGGCTCTGAACGATGCCGAAAAGGATTTGCGTCGCAAGACGCACCAGACGATCGCCAAGGTCAGCGATGATATCGGCCGGCGATACACCTTTAACACGGCGATCGCAGCCAGCATGGAACTCCTGAACGCCGTCAACAAGCTGGAACATGGGACACCGCAAAGCCGCGCCATTGAACGTGAGGCACTGGATGCCGTCGTGCTGGTCCTCTCGCCGATCGTACCGCACATCTGCCACGCACTCTGGTCGATGCTCGGTCATGACAGTGCGCCCGTTTTTGAGCAATGGCCGGACTTCGACGAGTCGGCGCTCGAGCAGGACACAATCGAGATTGTCGTGCAGGTCAATGGCAAGTTGCGTGGAAGAATTTCAGTCGCTGCGGACGCGGACAAGGAACAGGTTGCAGCGGTTGCATTGGCCGATGAAAACGTCCAGCGCTTTGTTGCCGACAAGGAGATCCGGAAGACAATCGTCGTGCCGGGCAAACTGGTGAATATCGTTGTATAAAGTTGCGCCATTGCTGCTTCTGGCGCTCGCGGGTTGCGGGTTTCAGTTGCGTGGTATGGCGACTGTGCCACCGGAAATGGCGCTTACTTACATCGAGACGAGTGATCGGCGCAGCCTCTTTCATCGCAGGCTTCGCGAGAATTTGCGTACCGCAGGTGTGGAGGTAACCGAGTCAATCGCCGATGCGGGTGCCGTGTTTTCGATCGTTTCCGACGATACCGGGCAACGGGTATTGTCGGTCTCGGCGAGAAACGTGCCCACCGAATTCGAGGTTTACTACACCGTTACTTATGGGCTGCAAGCCGGGCAGCACATTTTGTTACCCGTTCGCAGTCAAACGCTCACACGCGACTACACCTGGGATGAGACACTCGTGCTCGGTAAGGAAAAAGAAGAACAATTACTGCGCGAAGCGATCGTCGATGACCTGATCCGGGTCGTCCTGATCCAGTTGTCGGGCATCTGAACGATAGCGGCGAAAAATGGCTGTGCTGACCGTCGGCGAGATCGGGCCCGAGGCGGTCGACGCACTGCTCAACCGCTTCGACCTGGCAGCGGAGTATGTCAGCCACGGACAGGCCATTGCGGGGAGTTTCTGGGGGGAGCCGGAGGCGGGCATTGTCGGCAATCGAGTCTTTGTTCGTGAAGACACTCCCGTGCATTCCCTGCTGCACGAGGTTTGCCATATCATCTGCATGAACGACGAGCGGCGCGCGAACCTGAATCGAGACGCGGGCAGTGACGACCTGGAGGAGGCCGCCGTGTGCTACCTGCAGATCGTGCTCGCCGATTACCTGCCTGGCGTCGGCCGCGAGCGGCTCGCCAGGGACATGGACACCTGGGGCTACAGTTTTCGGCTGGGCAGCACGGTACGCTGGTTTGAGGACGATGCCGGGGACGCCTTCGACTGGCTGGTCGAACACCGGGTTCTCAATCCTTCCGGCCGACCGTTGTTCCGACTCAGGGAACAATGACGATACGATTTTAAGCTTTTAAAACAGTAACTTGGTGCGGGCATCATAAAAGCGCTGGCGTTGGCGCCGCACTGGCGGCAAACTGCAGTGACCATTTCCAAGGGGGGGATGCATGGCGCTCTTGCGTTATCTTCTGTATTTCCTGGGCATCGGTCTCGTCACCGGGCTGATCGCCGGGCTGGAACTCTGGTCGCCCGGCAGCCTTAATCTTCAGTACTTTGCAGATTCTGCCGATCAGCTTGGCACGAGCGAATACTCCCCCATTGAAATCATCCAGCCCGGAATCCTCGTCATCTGTGGCCTTCTGTATGCCTGGGTTGGCAATAATTGCCCGTCGCAGCGGCCCATTGCAGTCTTGTTCGGTGGCCTGGCCCTCATCTTCGCGATTCGCGAACTCGACTATTTTCTCGATCGATTTGTCGCCGACAATTTCTGGCAATTTTTGATCGGCATCGCGGCGTCCCTGGTGGTCGCCTACACCTGGCGCCAACGTCGCCGATTCAGGATTGCCTGGTTGCGACTTTGGCCATCGCCCGGCCTGACGTTGTTGTTTGCCGGCGCAACGATCATCTTTGCCTTTATCCAGGTCGTTGGTCATGAACCGCTGTGGCAATCCATCCTCGGCGATAGCTATCAACGCGTTGTGAAACTGGCTGTCGAGGAATTCATCGAATTGTCGGGTTACTTTCTCTGGCTGATTGGCACGATTGAATACACGTACCAGGCGAAAGCGATCGCATTCCGCGAACCACAACCTGCCGCGGCCAGGCGGCGCGCTGGCAGACTGCCGAAATCAGAGGGCCGTTTCTAGACGCAGCAGGCCTGCAGGCAGTCAGGAGGCGACCAGATTGAACCGTGCACAGAATCCTTCGGCGAGTTTGGCCGGGGCGGCGCCTGTCACACGAGTGACCGGGTGGACCCGGAGGCAGATCCGGCGGTCGCCTGCATGAACCCGGTTGTTCGGGCACCGGGCCCGTCGACAATGCCGGACCAGGACGCTGATCTATTCGGCGATCGTCCACTGGACAGATTTGCCAATTCTCTCCGCAGTGCCGTGCTTTGCCGCGAGCGCTGTTATCATTGCGCCTTTGTTGCACCGGCCTACTCGTAAACCGCATGACCATTCACCTTTACGATACGCTCAAAGGCAAGAAACTACCGTTCGAACCGCTGCGAGATGGCGAGGTCACGATGTACCTGTGCGGGCCGACGGTCTACAACTATGCCCATATCGGCAATGCCCGACCGGCTGTCGTCTTCGATGTCCTGGCGCGCGTCCTGCGACGCCGCTACGCGCTGACCTTTGCGCGAAACATCACGGACGTTGATGACAAGATCAACCAGGCGTCGATCGATACCGGCAAACCCATCGATGAAATCACGGCGCAATTCATCACGGCCTATAACGACGACATGGGTGCGCTGGGCGTCAATATGCCCGATATCGAGCCGCGCGCGACGCGCCACATTGACGAAATGATCGAGATGATTGGCGTTCTGATCGACAAGGGATTTGCGTACGAAGCCGAAGGCCATGTGTTGTTCGACGTGACCGCAGACAAGAACTACGGTGCCCTGTCGAAGCGGGACCTGCGCGAGATGCTCGCCGGCGCACGGGTGGAAGTGGCGTCCTATAAACGATCGCCCCAGGATTTTGTGTTGTGGAAACCGTCGGAGCCCGAGCTGCCCGGCTGGGACTCACCCTGGGGACGCGGTCGTCCCGGCTGGCATATCGAATGTTCGGCAATGTCGAAGAAACATCTCGGTGACACAATCGATATTCACGCCGGTGGGCAGGACCTGGTCTTTCCCCATCACGAGAACGAGCTGGCGCAGAGTACCTGTGCACACGACGGGGCGCCTTTTGCCCGGTACTGGGTCCACAACGGTTTTCTGAGCATGGATAGCGAGAAAATGTCGAAGTCGCTGGGTAATGTCTTGCTTGTGCGTGACCTGGTCGAGAAGATCCCTGGCGAGGTGTTGAGACTCGCGCTCCTGAGTGCACACTATCGCCAGCCGCTGAACTGGTCGGATGCGACCGTGAACGATGCGCGCAAGATGCTCGACCGTTTCTACGGTGCCGTGCGCGGCGTCGCACTGACCGTGGACCAACGTGCGGCGGGTGAACCACCTGCGCCATTTATCGATGCGCTCGAAGACGACATCAACACACCCAAAGCACTGGCGGAAATGTTCAGTGTCGCTCGTGCACTGAACAAGGCTGGCAACGAGGCGGAACGCCAGGCGCTTGCGGCATTGCTGCTGGCGGCCGGCGATGTCATGGGTCTCGTTCAGGAAGACCCGGAAGCCTGGTTCGCCGGTGACGGTGATGGAGAATTGTCAGCCGAAGATATCGAAAGCCTGTTGCAGGAGCGCGAAGATGCGCGCGCGAACAAGGATTTTGCAGCAGCGGATGACATTCGCGATCAACTGGCGAAAGCCGGCATTCAGATTGAGGACAGCGCGGACGGAACGCGCTGGCGACGCAGCGGATGAACGACGTCGAACAGGCCCAGCAGGCGCTGATCGAGGAATTCCAGTTGTTCGACGACTGGATGGACCGTTACCAGTACATCATCGATCTCGGTCGACGGCTTCCAGAATTTCCTGCAGATGCAATGACGGATGACAACCGTATTCGTGGTTGTCAGTCGCAGGTGTGGTTCCTCGCGGAGATGCGCAACGACCACCTGCATTTTCAGGCAACAAGCGATGCGGCAATCGTTTCCGGTCTGATCGCGGTCTTGTTACGCATATACAACGATCGCGAGCCGCAGGAGATTCTCGATACGCCCGCAGAATTTGTCGGTGCGCTGGGGCTGGAGCAGCATCTCAGCCCGACCCGCAGTAACGGCCTTTCGTCGATGCTGCAGACCATTCACCGCTTTGCCGGCGAGGCAGCGCGGGCTGCGTGATGAAATGCATCGGTCAGTTGTTCGCGCTGCCACTGCGCGGGCTCGTCTGGATTTATCGCTACGCGATCTCACCACTCGTCGGCGCTAATTGTCGCTACCAGCCGACCTGTTCGGCCTACGCCGAGGAAGCCCTGCGTACGCATGGCGCATTCAAAGGCGGTTGGCTGGCGCTCAAACGAATCGGCCGCTGCCATCCCTGGGGCGGGTCCGGCTTCGACCCTGTACCTGAAGCAGATGGAGACAGCGATAATCCCGGCTGATCTGCTACGGGAACTGATTCGTCCGGTGGTCGACAGGGTGCTCCTCGTTGATGGCACGTTGCCTGCACGAAGAGCCCGCGTGGACGCAAGGAAACGAGGATCGGATACATGCGCACGCACGTGCCGGGACGTACAAAAGAGACGACTTGCTGCCTTCACTCCGACGTTGAGTTCGCAACGTGCCTGGACAGGCGAAAATTCCGGTAGTGGGTAAAGGCGAGTACCAGGGATCCGACCACTGTCAGCAGACGATCTGTGAACAATCCATAGTGCTCATGCGCGATTGTACCGCCGAGGGTGATGATGATCATCCCCGCAACTCCGGCGATGATGACACCCGGATGCCGGTGACGTCGAAACCCGAGTGCCAGCGCAACCACGCTGACAGGGATGATCAGTATCAGCATCTGCATATGCAGATGGTCGTCGCTGAACAGGCCTGAAAACGGCAGGATGGCAATAAGGAAGGGCAGCGCCAGGCAATGCACGAGGCACAGGCCGGAGAGCGTAACCGCTACCTTATCCAGGACTTCAGAGGGTCCGGAACTGTTATCCATCGTCACTTGCCGATATGCTGAGAGTCTGACGAAGCGTGCTGTATCCGGCCCGCGATCGCCACAGGGGTGCGAAATGGTATAGCATCTTTGCGATGATCACAAATGTCTGATATATAAAGAAAAAACGATACAAATATGGACAAGAAGTTACTCGCCATTCTCTGTTGCCCGGTCTCCCATAAAGGGTTGTCGCTGGCGCGTGGGGACCTCATGAAGTCGGTGAACGGCGCAATTGCTGACGGCAAGCTCAAGAATCGCGAAGGCGCCGTCCTGGAAAACGCGCTGGATGAGGCGCTGGTGACCGACGACGGGAAGCTCCTGTACCCGGTCAATGACGGCATACCGGTGCTGCTCGAAAGTGAGTCCGTCGCACTGGACCAACTGTGACGGGCGGACATGAGCGGGTATGATCCAATGAATAATAAAGACGCGATTGCTGCGTGAAAATTTCCGCAAACCAGATACTGTCCAAACTCGACCAACCCCTGTTGCCCTGCTACCTGGTTACCGGCGATGAACATTTGCTGGTGCAGGAGATCCTCGATGCCATCAGGGCGGCCGCGCGTGCGCAGGGATTTGGCACACGGGACCTCTTTGTACAGACGACAGGATTTGACTGGTCGGAGCTGTCAGCGGCTGGTGGCAACATGTCCCTGTTCGCCGAGCGCCAGATCATCGAATTGCGATTGCCCACCGGCAAGCCTGGCGTAAAGGGCAGTGCGGCAATTGCCGAATTTGCCGCCAATGCGGGCGAAGACATCCTGTTTATCGTAAGTGCGCCGAAACTGGATCGGAATGCGGCAAAGGCGAAGTGGGCAAGCGCGCTCGATCAGCAGGGTGCGGTTGTCCAGGTGTGGCCAGTCAGCCCCCGCGATTTGCCCGGCTGGATCAATGCGCGAATGAAACAAGCCGGGTTGCAGCCAGATCGCGATGCCGTTCAACTCATAGCCGATCGCGTCGAAGGCAATCTGCTCGCTGCACAACAGGAAATCGAGAAGCTTCGATTGTTGCATGGTGAGGGCAGCATCACGGCAGAGCACGTCGATGCTGCGGTCGCTGACTCGAGTCGATTCGATGTCTACAAGCTGGTCGACGCAGCCGTCGGCGGCAATCCGTCGCGTGCACTTCGAATATTGAACGGTGTGCGGTCCGAAGGAGTCGAACCGGTCATCGTCATGTGGGCGCTGATCCGGGAATTGAGGACACTGGCGAATCTTGCTGACAGCATTCGAAACGGGACGGACCTGAGTTCCGCCATGCGCCAGGCGCGGGTGTGGCAGAACCGTCAAGGCCTGGTGCGTGCCTGCATTGGGCGTCACCAGTCGGGCGACTTCTACACCTTGCTCAAGCGGAGCCGGGATGCCGATGCGGCAGCCAAAGGGCAGTTGCGTGCTGATCCGTGGCAGCTGGCGACCGATATTGTGCTGGATCTTGCGTCGGCAGGCGCGCGGGCAGCGTAACGGAGCGAATCTGAATGAGTCCTATGGGCGTTTTTGGCGGCACGTTTGACCCGATTCACTACGGGCATCTGCGCACGGCCTTCGAGATGCTGCAAGCGCTCCGCTTCGGCGAAGTTCGTTTCCTGCCCTGCGGCGATCCGCCGCATCGTGATACGCTGCATGCGGACGCTGCACTACGCCTTGAAATGGTCCGCGTGGCCACCGAAGCGCAGCCCGGCTTTGTTGTCGATGATCGTGAGCTGCAGCGGGAAGGGCCTTCCTATTCCGTTGACACCTTGTCGACGCTGCGATCGGAGTTCCCGTTGCATCCGATCGGCCTCATCATCGGCATGGATGCTTTCCTGAACCTGCCGAAGTGGTACCGCTGGCGTGAGATCCTCGAACTCGCACACATCGTGGTAGCCCATCGCCCCGGCTGGCGGGCGCCGGACATGGGTCCGCTCGGAGAATTGCTGGCGGACCGCGGCACCCACCGGATCGAGGATTTGCACCAGGCGAAAGCCGGTCACGTATACATACACGACGTGACACAACTTGAGATTTCGTCGTCCGATATTCGGGAGATCGTTGCGATGGGCCGCGATGCCCGCTTCCTGCTACCGGACCCTGTCCGTGACGTTATCGACAGGAGTGGTTGCTACGCGCAGTCGCAGAACGACGAAACCGGAGACTGAATTCTGAAATTTAAGTGGACTTTTGAATGAATAGCGATCGTTTAAGTGAACTGGCGGTAGAGGCCCTGGAGGAGGTCAAGGGCAAAGACATCGTCAAGCTGGACGTCAGTGAGCTGACCACCGTGACCGACTACATGGTGGTCGCCAGCGGCACATCCAACCGACATGTCAAAGCGCTGGCCGATGCCGTCGCTGAAAAGGCGAAGGCAGCCGACCATCGTCCTGCCGGTATTGAAGGCGAGGAGGGCAGCGAGTGGGTCCTCCTTGATCTTGGTGACACGCTGGTACACGTCATGCTCCCGCGCGTACGGGAGTTCTACAATCTCGAAAAACTCTGGTCACTATCTCCGACGACAGATCGTACGGCGACCGACGGGTGATGCGTGCACATCCGTTTGCTTGCCGTCGGTGATCGACAGCCGTCCTGGGTCGACACTGCTTTTGCCGAATACACGGCGCGCTTGCCGCGCCCATGGCAATTTCGTCTCGAAACAATCTCGGTTGCCGACCGGCGGAAGGCCGCAACCGCGGCGCGTGCAAAGTCAGCGGAAGCGGACAAACTGCTCGCCAAACTGAAGCCGGCCGAACAGGTTATCCTGCTGGATGAAACCGGCCGGCAGTTTACGAGCCGTGAACTGTCGAAACGCGTTGACGACTGGCAGGCAGCAGGCGCCGACATCGCATTCATCATTGGTGGGCCGGATGGCGTGTCCGAGAAGGTTTTCAGGCGCTCGAATCTGACCTGGTCGTTGTCGTCGCTGACACTGCCTCACGGGCTGGCGCGTGTGCTGTTCGCAGAACAACTCTACCGGGCCTGGTCTCTGACGACCGGCCATCCGTATCACCGGGATTGACTGCCATGACGACTGCATCACCGAGTTTTCACCTGGCCTCCGCCTCACCGCGGCGACGCGAAATCCTCGCGGGGCTCGGACTGCGTTTTTCCTTTGCCGGCGTTGATCTTGACGAGTCACGGCAAGACCATGAGTCTGTCGAGGAAATGGTCGTGAGACTTGCTCGTGATAAAGCGACGGCCGGATATAGCCCGAACAATGCGCAATTGCCGGTTCTGGGCGCTGACACGGTCGTCGTTCTCGGGGACCGTGTCTTTGGCAAGCCCTCGGGAGAGCCGGATGCGCTGGACATGCTGGCGGCCCTCTCCGGTCGCAGGCACCGGGTGCTGACAGCAGTTGCGCTGCGTCAGCGCGACCGGACAGACGTCTCGCTATCTGACACAGCGGTCCGATTTCGCGACATCAGCCCGGACGAGGCGCGGCACTATTGGCAAAGTGGGGAACCCGCCGATAAGGCAGGGAGTTACGCGATACAGGGATTGGGCGGTACATTCGTTGCGTCGATTTCCGGCAGTTACTCCGGAGTCGTCGGCCTGCCGGTTTTCGAAACCGTGCAACTTCTCGATAATGCGGGCATCAGGGTTTTGACCGCACTGGAAAAGCATGACTGAAGAATCGCCAATAGAAGAGATTCTGATCAACGTGACGCCGCGAGAGGTTCGCGCTGCGTTGCTCGAAAACGGCATTCTCCAGGAGGTGAGGATCGAGCGTGCCGCGCGCCGCGGGCTCATCAGCAATATCTATAAAGGCAAGGTGTCGCGAGTCTTGCCGGGCATGCAAGCTGCTTTTATCGACATCGGGCTGGAACGCACGGCCTTCCTGCACGCATCCGGTATCAGTCGAGGGGGCGCGTCGGACAGCGGCAATGGCGAGCAGGAACTGCCCGATATACGCGAACTTGTGCGTGAGGGTCAGGATGTCCTGGTGCAGGTTGTCAAAGACCCACTCGGTACCAAGGGAGCGAGACTGACGACGTTCGTCTCGTTGCCGTCGAGATTCCTCGTTTTGCTGCCGATGGGTTCCGGCGTCGGCATTTCCGCACGTATCGAGGAAGAAACCGAACGCGAACGACTGCGCACAGAGGTCGAGCTGATCCTGGATGATGGCGACCTGCCGGGCGGCGTCATCGTGCGAACCGCCGCAGAAGGCGTCAGCCGCGATGCCTTGCGTGCGGATCTGGCGTTTTTGCAGAAACTCTGGGCGGCCATTCAGGAAACAGCAAGGTCAGCTGCGGTAAAAACACTGGTTCATGAGGACTTGCCGTTGCCGATTCGCGTTCTTCGCGACATGGTCACCGGCGACGTCGAACGGATCCTCGTCGATTCCGAGGACGATTACTGCAAAATGTGCGCATTTACCGAGAGTTTTCTGCCCGGGCTGACGCCAATCATCGCGCACTACAAGCGCCGCAGGCCGATATTCGACCTGCACGGCACCGAGGACGAGATAAAAAAGGCCCTCGAGCGGAGTATTTCTTTAAAATCAGGTGGATATGTCATCATCGATCAAACGGAGGCGATGACGACGGTCGATGTCAATACCGGCGGCTACGTGGGCCACCGAAACCTCGAGGAGACGATATACCGAACCAACCTTGAAGCTGCGGTAACGATTGCCCGTCAACTGCGTCTAAGGAACCTGGGCGGCATTATCATTATCGACTTTATCGAT
>CAZVWF010000015.1:27456-33359 GCA_964630795.1 uncultured Woeseia sp.
AGGAGCCCGAGCATCGTGATCGCGTGATCGAGGCCCTGGAACAGGCGATGTCCAGGGATCACGCCCGCCACCAGCTGACTCCGGTTTCACCGCTCGGCCTGGTTGAAATGACCCGGAAGCGCACGCGCGAGAGTCTCCAGCACGTCCTGTGCGAGGACTGCGACCACTGCGACGCGCGCGGTTTCACAATGACTGCGGAAACGGTTTGTTTCGAGATCTTTCGCGAGATCATCCGCCAGCACCGGCAGTTCCAGTTTGACGGCGTTCTGGTGCTGGCGCACCAGGATGTAATCGACCTTCTACTGGACGAAGAAGCAGGCGGTCTGGTCGAAATCGAGGAGCAAATCGCCAAGTCGATTCGGTTGCAACCGGAGTCGCTGTACCTGAAGGACCAATTTGACGTGGTTTTGATCTGACACTGATGAAGTATTGGCTGAAAAAACTGATCCGCGGAACCGCCTATTCAGGTGCGGCCCTCGTGATCGTGCTGGCGATCGCCGTCGGCGTTTTTCGACTGATGTTGCCCCGTCTCCCGGCGTACCAGGAAGAGATCAAGAGCTGGGCCAGCTCGGCTATCGGCATGAATGTCGAGTTTGCCGGTATGAATGCCCGCTGGCGCCTGAGTGGACCGGAACTCAGCTTCTACGGTGCCGGCCTGGTCCACGATGAAACGGGCGCCAGTCTGCTGCGTGCCGAGGAGGTCAGTATTGGTGTAGGGCTTTGGCGGCTGGTTTTCGATCGGGAGCTCATCGTCGACCGGGTGACGATTCGGGATACGGCGATCGACCTCCGCCAGGATGCTGAGGGTCGATGGATTCTGCAAGGTATTGCGATCGACGAGATCCTGGATGAACGGGATCTGCCCTCGGAAGCAGGCGGTGACATCGAGCTCGTTGGCCAGAATATTCGCGTGGCTTACGAGCATCCGGCCTCCGGACAACTCGTGCCTTTGCAGGTGGAATCCATCGTGGTCGGACGTTCCTCTGCCGAGATTGGGGTTGAAGCGGTTATCGAGCTGACCGACGAGTTTGGTGACCGACTGGAAATCTCGGCGAACCGTCGCCTGGAGACTGTCGCCAATCGCTGGCGGGTCTACGTTGAAGCGGATTCGCTGAACCTTGCCGGCTGGTCGCGACTGCAGCAGTTCGCGCTGCCGGAAATCAATTCGGGTGCTGCCGATTTCATGCTGTGGTTTGATCTTGTGGACGGACAGGTCGACAGCGCGAATGCGGACGTCGTGATTTCGAATCTGCAGGCCGAAGGGCAGTCAGATGACCTGCCGCTCGGATTACTCGGGAGTTTCGAATACTCGGCCGAACCGGGTGGCTGGCTTCTGGGTGCGAACCAGTTACGGCTCGATACGGTTCAGGGGGACTGGCCTTCGACAACGATGCAGGTTCGGGCCGAGGTCGGTGAAGCGGGTGCGATTGAAAACCTGCGTGGCAGCACCTCGTACCTTGATCTTGACGACCTGGCCTACCTGGATGCCTGGTTGCCGGAGCAAGAACGCCTGCAGCTAGCCGATTTCCAGCCGAGCGGCATCCTGCGCGAGGTCGAGTTCGATGTGCGGGGAATTGACGCAGACCTGCCTGAATTCGACGTGTCGGCGGACCTGGAACAGGCGGGTTTCGCCGCGCGGGGTACTCGCCCGGGTGTGCGCGATTTTTCCGGCCGTGTGCGTGCGGACAATGATGGCGGGCGGCTAGAGCTCGAGTCGGCAAACCTGTCTATTGACCTCGGCGACCAGCTGCCGGAACCGCTGATGCTTGACGATGCCACGGGCACAATTATCTGGCGGCGAAATCCGGACGGGATGATCGTTCTCTCTGACAGCGTGCGGATTCGAAATGCCGATTTCGACAGCCAGATGAGTCTTCAGGTCTCGTTACCCTCCGGGAAGCGGTCACCTGTCGTCGATTTTGAAAGTACCTGGTCGGTGTTCGACGTCAGCGCAGTGCGTCGCTACCTCCCGGTCAACCTGATGGCACCAAAGCTGCGCCAGTGGGTCACTGATTCCCTGGTGTCCGGCTATGTCCGTCGCGGGACCACCCGAATCAATGGCGCAGTCGCCGATTTTCCGTTCGATAACGGCGCGGGTGTGTTCCGAATCGAAGCGCAACTTGAGAACACCGTGCTCAAATATGCTGCAGACTGGCCGGCGCCCATGTTCAGGTACCTCGATGTCGTCGTTGACAGCACGCGCCTTTACTCCGAGCAGAATACTGCGGATACGCTTGGTATCAACGTCGTAGACGCACGGATCGAAATCGCGGACCTTCGTGATCCTGTGCTCACTATCGATACTTTTGCGACCGGCTCCATGCAAGCCATCAAGAATTTTGTCGAACAAAGTCCGATCAGCCGCGTTTTCGGTGGCCAGCTGGACCAGGTCAGCGTTGCCGGCGACTCGTCTTTCGATCTGTCGATCGTCCTGCCGATCAGTAATCCGCCTGCCTACGATTTCACGACGCGAATTCGTGCGAGTGATGGCACGGTCGAGGTTGCTGGTTTTCCCGCGCCGATCACAGCGCTGAACGGGACGGTGAACGTATCCCGCGACAGTCTTTCATCCGAGTCACTGTTTGCCGAGTTTCTGGGTAGCGCTGTCGACTTCTCGCTGTCGCGCCTGCCGGAAACGGACGGGTCCCACAGCGTCGTTCTTACCGGCACCGGGAGTACCACGGCCGATGCACTGCAGGCAGAGCTGGGTGTTCCCTTCGATGGTGTCATCAGTGGCGATACCGAATACGAAGCCGTCCTGCGATTTCCGAATATGCGATCGTCAGCGCCAGGGCCCTTGCAGATTTTTGTCAGTTCGGACCTGTTCGGATTCCAGGCTGACCTGCCCGCACCGCTCGACAAGTCGGATGACGAAGCCTTACCGATGACGGCGACAATAGAATTTCCCGAGCGGGACGTTATCACGACCACCGGCAGCCTTTCAGACGAGGTCAACTGGACCGGGCGATTCATGAATACGCCTGAGGGTTGGAACTTTGACCGCGGCGTCATCGCTGTCGGAGAATACCCGCGGCAGGCTGACGTTCGCGGGTTGCACATTCACGGACAGCTGAATGAGCTGAATTTGCACGAATGGCTCGCACAAGGTTGGCGCGGCAATCAGGACTCCGGCCTGGGCGAGCGCATTCGACGGATAGATGTGGCTGCCGACAGTCTCTATGCCATTGGCCAGAAATTCACGGACCAGCGTATTGTCGTCAACCGCAGTGCACAGGACTGGGTCATTCAGTTGGCCGGTCCCGAGGCTGAAGGTTCTATCGTCGTGCCTTACGAATTCACGGCGGGTCGGCCGATGACGTTCGAGATGGACAGGCTGATCATGTCTGGCGACGACGGGTTTGAAGGCGATCGATCGGCAGCGCCCATCGACCCGCGCGGCTTGCCGTCGATCTCGGTGCGTGCGGCGGACTTCTCGCTTGGCGAGCGACACTTCGGATCCCTGGCTGTCGATTTCGATCATACAGCCCGTGGCCTTGAGGCAGAGAACCTGGCAACCCGTCACGATTCATTCACGGTCGAGGGAACGGCCGGCTGGATCGTCGACCCCTATGAAGCGTCCGGCCAGCGCACCTTCATTAATGCCTCGCTCAAAAGTACCAATGTGCAGGCGACGTTCAATGAACTCGCCTACGATCCGGGTGTGAGCAGTGACGGGATGGAGATCAATCTGGATCTCGACTGGCCCGGGGCTCCTCGCCAGGACTTCATGAATGTTTTGAATGGCTCGGTCAATGTCCAGTTGACGGCCGGTATGGTCGCGGAAGTCGATCCGGGTGCGGGCAGGGTATTCGGGCTGATGAGCTTCACCGCATTGCCGCGTCGGTTGTCACTCGACTTCAGCGACGTGTTCCAGTCCGGCTTCGGGTTTGATGCGATCACGGGCGACTTTCGCCTCGTCAACGGCGATGCGTATACCTGCAATTTTACGTTGACCGGGCCCGCCGCGGACGTCGGTATCGTGGGTCGTGCCGGGCTGGTGAGCCGTGACTACGAACAGGTCGCCATCGTAAGTGCGAACGTGGGCAGCACCTTGCCGGTTGCCGGCTTTTTCCTCGGTGGACCACAGGTGGCCGCCGCACTCCTCGTTTTCTCCCAGGTTTTCAAAAAGCCGCTAAAAGACATGGGCCAGGTTTTCTACTCCGTCATCGGGTCCTGGGACGATCCTGGCATCGACGCCTCCGATTCCCAACGCTTTGCGGCAGTCAGCAGCCTGGCAGGCTGTATCAGCGAAGAATAAATCGCTTGCCTAACGGCGCAATTGCGGGAATCATCGTTTGCTTCCTTCGTAACGGCCAAATGTATTGACCACGCAGACCGACAACGCACTCGACACAGTCATGTCCCGGATGCTGGTGCCGGCCGGGTTGGACCAGAACCACCTGAGCAAGGCACTGGGCTCGCTGTACCGGCGTGATGTCGATGCGGCCGACCTGTATTTCCAGATCAGTCGCAGCGAATCCTGGACGGTGGAAGACGGCATCCTGAAAGACGGTAGTTTCAGCCATGACCAGGGTGTCGGCGTTCGTGCGGTTTGTGGTGACAAGACCGGTTTTGCGTATTCCGAAGAACTGTTGTTGCCGGCGCTGGAAGACGCCGCAATGGCGGCGCGGGCGATCTCCCGGCAGGGCCAGTCCAAAGCCGTGCAGGTTGCGACAGGCAACAGGGTGCCGGCGCTCTACCCGGCAACCGATCCCACCAGCAGCTTGTCGGACGACGAGAAAAAAGCGCTTGTCAGCCGGGTGGACGAGGAGACTCGCAAGCTTGATCACCGGGTCGAGCAGGTCATTGTGTCGTTGAGCAGCAACCAGGACCTGGTTCTCGTTGCGGCGGCGGACGGTACGCTGGCCGCCGATGTTCGACCACTGGTAAGGCTGAATGTAACCGTCATTCTCGAAGAAAACGGTCGTCGCGAGCAGGGGTACTGCGGCGGTGGCGCGCGTGCAGACCTGGATTACTTCCTGCAGGAAGATCGTGTGATGAGTTACGCGCGCGAAGCGGTTCGCCAGGGACTGGTATTGCTCGAGGCCAGCCCGGCGCCTGCGGGCGCGATGCCGGTCGTGCTTGGGGCGGGTTGGCCCGGCATCCTGTTGCATGAAGCGGTCGGTCACGGCCTGGAGGGCGATTTCAATCGTAAGGGAACGTCGGCATTCACCGGCAAAGTCGGTCAGAAGGTGGCGAACGAGCTGTGCACGATCGTTGACGACGGCACATTGCCAAATCGCCGCGGCTCGCTGGCGGTCGATGACGAAGGAACGCCGGGTCAGTACAACGTCCTGGTGGAGAACGGCATATTACGTGGCTACATGCAGGATCGGATGAACGCGCGACTGATGGGCGTCAATCCGACGGGCAATGGCCGTCGCGAGTCTTTCGCGCATGTGCCGATGCCCCGCATGACCAACACCTACATGCTGGCAGGGCCGCATGATCCCGAAGAGATTATTGGCTCGGTCGAGAAAGGTCTCTATTCGCCGAATTTTGGTGGTGGCCAGGTGGACATCACGTCCGGAAAGTTCGTCTTCTCCGCCAATGAGGCCTACCTTATCGAGAAAGGCAAACTGACCACGCCCGTGAAGGGAGCGATGCTGATCGGCGATGGCCCCGAGGTGCTGGGACTGATTTCGATGGTCGGCAACGACCTCGAACTGGACCAGGGCGTTGGGACCTGCGGCAAGGACGGGCAGTCCGTGCCCGTCGGTGTCGGCCAGCCAACGCTCAAGATCGACGAACTCACGGTGGGCGGTACCGCCTGATTCACTGGACGCCGGCGTAGTGGCGTTGCAAAATCTTCGTGCTGACCGAGAGAGGTTTCCTCTATGTGGGTGTCCAAACCAATCTACGAAAGCCTGCCCTTCTTTTACCTGGCCGCAGGCGTGATATTG
>CAZVWF010000015.1:33459-40138 GCA_964630795.1 uncultured Woeseia sp.
GCGCGCGGCCAATAATGACGCGGCCCGCTTCGAACAGATATTCGCCGGACGGTTCGCCATCGACGACTAGCTCGATTCGGGTCAGGTAGTTCTTTGATGGCGTCTCCGTGACCAGCCTGGGCAGCACCTCGTGTTCGCCAGTAGTATCTTCGTGCTCCTGCCAGTCCAGCTCTTCCGCCGTATTCTCGATTTCGACGGGGCCGATCTCGGTTTTCTCGTCGGCGAACGCGACGAGCAGCGCAGAGTCGCAGATCGTGTTGATCAGCCGTGGGATGCCGCCCGAATAACGGTAGATCAGCGGATAAGCGTCTTCCGTGAAAAGGCTGCCGTCTTCACGCCCTGCCACTTTCAATCGATGTTCGATGTACTCGCGCATATCGTTCTGGTCGAGCGCACCGAGGTGAAAGCGCAATCGAACGCGTTGCACGAGCTGTTTCAGCTTGGGTGATTCGAGCGTGTCACGAAGCTCGGGCTGGCCGGCCAGGATGATGCGCAGCACTTTTTCCTTGTTGGTTTCGATGCCCGACAACAGACGGACCTCTTCCAGTACTTTGGGTGCGAGGTTCTGCGCCTCATCGACAATCAGTATGACTTTCTTGCCTGCCGAGTACTGCTCGATCAGGAACATGTTGATCATGTCGAGCAATTCGACCTTCTTCTTGTCGAAGGGCTTGAAGCCGAACTCAGTCAGGATGGCCTGAAGAAATTGTGTGGCATTCAACTGTGTCTGCGACACGACGGCATAGACAACGTCATCATCGAGTTCGCCGAGCAAGGACTGCAACAAGGTCGTTTTTCCTGAACCAATTTCGCCGGTAATAACGACGAAGCCGTCCGACAGCCAGATCGTAGACTCCATATACGCCTTCGCACGGGAGTGTTGCTTGCTCCAGTACACGAAGTCCGGGTCCGGCGATAAGCCGAACGGTGGTTTGTCGAATTTGAAGTGCTCCAGATAGGACATGCCGGAATCTGCTTTTTGGTCAGGCGTGTAAGTGTACCCGGATTATGTATCATGCGGCCAACCCAAAGTGGGATGTCCGTCAGATTTTTTACGAAGGATTCAGGGATTTAGCCAGTTTTTCAAGAATCTTGTCACGTTCGTGAGGGTCATTGGCGACGACCGTGACGTGGCCGAGCTTTCGGCCTGGTCGCGGCGCTTTGCCGTAGTCGTGCATTACACAGGGCGGTGTTTCGAAGGGGGCGCGATCTTCCGGCAGGGTGCCGATCAGGTTGAGCATGCCGGCCGGCGCCGGTGAATCGGTCGGGCCGGGCGACATATCGAGGATGGCGCGCAAATGATTTTCGAACTGGCTGGTTTCTGCGCCCTCAATCGTCCAGTGACCCGAATTGTGCACACGAGGCGCAAACTCATTGGCGAGTAATGTGTCGTCTTTAACGAACAATTCCAGTGCGAGCACGCCCACGTAGTCGAGCTCGCGCATCAGACGTTCGAGGAATTGAGTAGCGGTTGCCTGCAATGTTTCATGCTCGGCAGGGGCCCGGGAAATAAGCAGGATGCCATCCTGATGTTCATTACGCGACAACGGGTAGTGTGCGATTTCACCGCTCACGCTTCTTGCACCTATTGCGGATACTTCAAAGTCGAAGGGCACCCACTGCTCGGCAACAAGGTCGGTTCCTCCCAGTTCGGCGACGGCTGACTCGACCTCAGATCTTTCCCGAACGATTCGTTGCCCTTTTCCGTCGTAACCCAGGCGTCGCGTTTTCAATACGATGGGCAGCCCGAGCGCATCGCACGCGGCATGCAATTCTGCGGCGGAGTCGATCGCGCGAAAGCCGGGAACGGGAATACCGAGTTTTTCGAACAGGGTTTTCTCCGATAATCGATCCTGCGCGACTTCCAGCGCCTGTGGCGGCGGGTAGACCTTCGTACCCTCGGGCAGGTTACGGACGGCTTCGACCGGGACGTTTTCGAATTCGTAGGTAATTACGTCGACGTCGGCCGCCAGCTTGTTCAGGCCATCCTCACTGTCGAATGCAAACCTGAGCACCGGGCCTGCAGATGCAGCGGGCGGATTGTCTGACGGATCGAGAAACACGCATTCGAGACCGAGCGTTTGTCCTGCGTAACCCAGCATCTGGCCGAGCTGCCCGGCACCGATAATCCCGACCCTGGTCATGCGTTAGTTCCTGGGATTGGGACTGCCAAGAACGGTGTCGGTCTGGTTGCGGCGAAATGCATCGAGCGCCGCGGCGACATCTTCGTCCGTGGTTGCGAGAACAGCGGCGGCAAGCAGCGCTGCATTGATGGCCCCGGCGCGCCCGATTGCCATGCAACCCACCGGAACCCCACCGGGCATCTGCACGATCGACAGTAATGAGTCCATGCCCTTCAGTGCCTTGGACTCCACCGGGACTCCTAAGACCGGCAGTCGTGTTTTGGAGGCCGCCATGCCCGGAAGATGGGCAGCGCCACCGGCACCGGCAATGATGGCCTTCAGGCCGCGATCGACCGCGGAGCCCGCATATTCGAACAGGAGATCCGGCGTGCGGTGCGCAGACACGACCTTCACCTCGTAGGCGACGCCCAGCGCGTCGAGAGTCTCACAGGCATGGCGCATCGTGTCCCAGTCGGACTTCGATCCCATGATGATGCCAATTTGTGCGTCCATCTGACCTCGGTGAGAAGATGCCGGAAAAGCTGACAATTCTATATTGAGTCGGCCTCCTTCTGCACCTTCCGTTCAATATCATCGTACACATGGCGAAAGATCTGCCGCGCAGCAGTCTTGCGGGATTTGTCGCTACCGGCCCTGCGGTGCGCTCGCAATGACTCGTCCACGGAGGTTTCTTCGTGTCCCAGGAACTGCAGGTAGTCGGCCAGCGCGCCATCACCCTCGTCTAACAACCGGCTTCGCCAGCGCTCTGCGTCATGAAATATTCGCCTCGCGACCCGGTCGTCCCGCTGCAGCGCATCCAGCGTCCGCCTGATGGGCTCGGGGTCCGCCTTCCGCATGAGCTTGCCGATGAGTTGCTTCTGACGCCGCAGCGCGCCATGTGCCTTGATGGAACGTGCACTGACAACGGCGTCGCGCAGTCGATCGTCCAGCCCAATGCCTTCGAGCTGCTCGTCTGTGAGTTCGATAAGCTGTTCGCCGAGTTCTTGTAAGGCGTGAAAGGCTTTCTTTTGAGCAGTTTTGCTGGGCTTTGAATTCAAAACGGGGTGGGTTACTGTGCTCGCCGATGTTGGCAGAACGACAAGAATAGCAGGACGCGCCCCGTATGAATGCAGAGCCCGACCAGCAGGTGCTCAAGGATATTGTCAGTACGGTCCTCGAATTAGCCGCGGACAATAACGTCGATCAGGCGGAAGTTGCGACCAGTCACGATATCGGGTTGTCCGCGACGGCACGTCTCGGTGAGGTGGAAAGCCTCGAGTACACCAACGATCGGGGTGTCTGGATCACGGTGTACCAGGATCAGAAAAAGGGGAGTGCCAGCACATCGGATTTCAGCCCGTCCGCACTCAGGGAAGCCGTGCAAAAGGCCTGCTCGTTTGCGAAGTACACGGCGGCGGACAGCTGTTCCGGCCTCGCCGATCAGGAACTGCTGGCAGTTGATCCGCCGGACCTCGACCTTTCGCATGAATGGCCACTCGAGTCGGCGGAGGCGATTCGTATCGCGATCGAATGTGAGGATGCAGCGCGGGGCTTTGACAAGCGCATTACCAATTCCGAGGGCGCGACCATCGGGACGAGCGCCGGCGCCCGCGCCTACGGCAACTCGCATGGCTTTCTTGCGGCTTATCCGAAGACCAGTCACAGCCTGAGCTGCGTGGTCGTTGGTGAACACGATGGCGGCATGGAACGCGACTACTGGTATACCGCAGCCCGCGATGCCGGAAATCTCGATCGTCCCGCTGACGTTGGTGAGAAGGCTGCGCAACGAACGGTGGACCGGCTAGGCGGCCGCAAGATCGAAACCGTTAACGCGCCGGTCATTTATGCGCCGGAAATGGCGCGAGGCTTCGTTGGTCATTCCATTCGTGCTGCGAGTGGCGGCGCGCAGTATCGGCGATCGTCATTCCTGCTGGATGCTGCGGGCGAAGCTATCTTTCCCGACTTCTTTCAGATCGAGGAACGTCCGCACATTCCCGGTGGTATGGCGAGTGCCCCCTACGACGCAGAAGGCGTTCGTACAGTCGATCGGGACCTGGTCGTCGACGGGGTGCTGCAGGGATACCTGCTGAGTTCCTACTCGGCTCGCAAGCTTGACCTCCAGACTACGGGCAATGCGGGAGGAGCACACAATCTGCTGATCCCCGGCAATGCGGACGGCATGAAAAGCATGATGAAGGAGATGGGCACGGGCCTCGTGGTACATGAACTCATTGGCCAGGGCGTTAATGCGGTCACTGGAGACTATTCGCGTGGTGCTGTCGGCTTCTGGGTCGAAAATGGCGAAATCGTCCACCCGGTGCACGAGGTGACCATTGCCGGCAATTTGAAGTCGCTGTACCAGCGCATTGTTGTTGTCGGAAAAGATCAGGACCTTCGCAGCGGCATCCGCTGCGGGTCCATCCTGGTCAGTGAAATGAAGATTGCCGGCGCCTGACGCGCGGCTATTCCGCTTCCCGTTCCGTGTCGTCCAGAAGGTCGGCCAGCGTTCGGTCTGCGATTACGCCGGAGATGGCATCGTCGAGCGAATCACCCAGCGCATCGATCGCACCGGACCAACGTGGATCCCGGTGTGACCCGGTTTCTCCCTCGACGCGCACGACATCGAGAATGTCCGCCAGCCCGATACGGGACATCTCCCGACCAGGAACCAGGTCTTCGTTTTCCGTAGTCTGCAGCAGGCCTGCGTGTTCCAGCGAGGCGATGACTGGCGCCAGCGCGATGGTTGGGATCCGCATCTGATCGCTGATCATGCCCGGCGTTATCTTTTCTTCCGCTTCCCTGAAAGTCCGGCCGACGAAGAGCATCACATTCAGCGCAATGCGCTCGCGCATTGCGTTCGACAGGCGTGGCTCCTGACGCCCGGTGCGCATGAAAGCGGGTCTCTGATGATAAAAGGCGAGTTGTGCACCGATCAGCAGGATCAACCAGTTCAGGTACAGCCAGAAAAGCGTCGTAATCGCGACCGCGAAGCCTGCGTAAATCTGCAGGGTCCGAGATGCGTAGAGAATGAAGTTGGTAAAGATGGCGCCGACGGTGGCCCACATGAACCCGCCGGCTATGCCGCCAACAACGGCCGATTTCAAGTTTACGCGGGTATTCGGCATGAACACATACAGGAATGTAAATACACCGGAAATCAGCAGGTAGGGAACCAGCTTGCCGGCGATGACGAACAGGGGGCCGAGCGCTTTATTGGTCAGGACCCACTGGACAACGGCGTTGCTTTGAATGGTGGTCAGCATGCCGATTGCCGCTACCATCAGGAGCGGTCCGACCAGGAGAACGACCAGGTACTCGGTGAAGCGTCGGGAGAAGCTTCGCGCCCTCGAGACGTACCAGGTGTAGTTAAAGCTCTCTTCGATTTTCTGAACGGTGCTGATGGCCGTCCAGATGAAGAATGCGAGACCCGCGCCGCCCAGTACAGAACCCCGCACATTGTCGACCAGCGTGAGTAGGGTGTCGGCGATGCGTTCGCCTTGTTCGCCCAGCTGCGAAACCAGGGCTTCCTTGAGGTAGGGCTCGAGCTCGTTGAAAACACCAAAGCCCTTCAAAATCGCAAAACTGAATGCGAGCAATGGCACGACGGATAGCAGCGTCGTGTACACGAGGCTCATGGCCCGCATCGTGAGCTGCCCGGAGAAAAAATCGCGCACCATCGCGTAAAGGAAACGCAGGACGACAGCGAGGATCCGGCCGGGAACGCCAGCGTTGGTCAGCCGGTTACCCCAGATGAGGCGTTGTATCGTGTCGTTCAGGTTAGCGATCAATGGGACTTCACCCCGCCGGAACCGATCACTCATTGTACACGTGGCCTAACGAGTCAAAACCTGCATGGCTTCACGATATTTTTCGCCCGTGCGCTTGAGAACATCCGACGGAAGTGCAGGCCCCGGTGGAGTCTGGTCCCAGTCCAGGGTGTCGAGGTAATCGCGCACAAACTGCTTGTCGTAACTGGGCGGGCTGATACCCGTTCGGTATTCGGCTGACGGCCAGAAGCGTGAGGAGTCCGGCGTCAGCATCTCGTCGATGATGTAGAGATTGCCTGCGTTGTCCTGACCGAATTCAAACTTGGTATCGGCAATGATGATGCCACGGTCCAGCGCGTAGGCTGCAGCCCGCTCATATATGGCGATGGTCAGGTCGCGAACGCGGGCAGCGAGTTCGGCGCCAATCATCGACTCGGCCTTCTCATAGCTGATGTTTTCATCGTGATCGCCGGCTTCGGCTTTGGTTGCAGGCGTGAACAGGGTTTCCGGCAGCCGAGCAGCCTGTTCGAGGCCCTCCGGCAGGGGAATACCGCAAACGGCGCCGGTCTCCAGGTAGTCGCGCCAGCCTGAGCCAATCAGGTAGCCGCGGGCCACCGCTTCAATCGGCAATGGTTGCAGGCATTTGACGATGATCGATCGATACTCGAGCGTCCGAATCAGCGCCTCGTCGTCAATGACGGACGACAGTGGTTTGTGCGTCAAATGATTCGGCACCAGGTCTGCCATCATGCCGAACCAGAAGTTGGACAGTTCCGTCAGTATGCGACC
>CAZVWF010000016.1:0-1605 GCA_964630795.1 uncultured Woeseia sp.
GCCACCATTGGCGGCATCATCGCCGAGGCGATGGAGAAGGTTGGCAAGGAGGGTGTCATCACTGTTGAGGAGGCTAAGTCGATGGAGACGACACTCGAGGTCGTCGAAGGCATGCAGTTCGATCGCGGCTACCTGTCGCCTTACTTCATCAACGAGGCTGCAAGCCAGAGTGTTGAACTCGACAACCCCATGATCCTGCTGTTCGACAAGAAGATTTCGAACATCCGTGATCTGCTGCCGATTCTTGAAGGCGTTGCCAAGGCAAGCCGTCCGCTGATGATCATTGCAGAGGATGTCGAAGGCGAAGCGCTGGCGACATTGGTTGTCAACAATATCCGCGGCATCGTCAAGGTTGCCGCTGTCAAAGCACCGGGCTTCGGCGATCGCCGCAAAGCCATGCTGCAAGACATCGCGATTCTGACGGGTGGCCAGGTTATTTCAGAAGAAGTCGGCCTGTCACTCGAGAAAGCGACGCTGGAAGATCTTGGTGAAGCCAAGAAGATCCAGATCACCAAGGAAAACACGACCGTTATTGACGGTGCCGGCCAGGCATCCGACATCAAGGGCCGTGTTGACCAGATCAATGGTGAGATCGCTGAGTCCAGCTCTGACTACGACAAGGAAAAACTGCAGGAACGCGTTGCCAAGCTGTCCGGTGGTGTTGCGGTCATCAAAGTTGGTGCTGCGACCGAGGTCGAAATGAAAGAGAAGAAAGCTCGTGTTGAAGACGCGCTGCACGCGACCCGTGCCGCTGTCGAAGAGGGTGTCGTCGCCGGTGGTGGCGTTGCACTCATTCGCGCAGAAAAGGCGATCGAAAAGCTCACAGGCGACAACGACGACCAGAATGTTGGCATCAGCATTCTGCGCCGTGCTGTTGAAGAGCCGCTGCGCCAGATCGTCAAAAATGCAGGCGGTGACCCGAGTGTTGTACTGAATGCCGTTGCCGAAGGCGAGGGTAATTATGGTTACAACGCGGCTTCGGGTGAATTCGGTGACATGATAGAGTCCGGCATCCTGGACCCGACGAAGGTCACGCGATTCGCGCTGCAAAACGCTGCATCGGTCTCTGGCCTGCTGCTGACGACCGAAGCAATGGTCGCAGAAGCGCCGAGGGATGAGGCTCCTGCCCCGGCAATGCCGGACATGGGTGGAATGGGCGGTATGGGTGGCATGATGTAAGCCAGCCGTTCACGGCAAGACAGGAAAGGGCGCACATGGGTGCGCCCTTTTTTTATTGGGACTGATTCTGTGTAGCGGCCTGGTCTTCGTCTATGCTCAGGTAGAGCATCACCAGGCCGCACATCATCACGTACTGGAAAGCATCGCGCAGCGGCTGATTGCCGGCCTCGGTCTGCCACATCTGAAAGAACGCGCCGCCGATAACGGTGAAGTAACCGAACCAGATAAACACACCCAGTCCCGAGCCAAGAATGCCCATCTGCTTGGCGGCCTTGAAGTCGACTGCGTTCCTGGCCCTGGCCCGCCACATATCGAATGTGCCTTTACCGGCGATCAGGCCTGCGGTGAATTCGGTCAGGATGATGGTCCACAAAATCAGCCAGTTGATCCAGGGCGTGGTGATCGCAAATCCAAAAGTCTCTGGAT
>CAZVWF010000016.1:1705-39314 GCA_964630795.1 uncultured Woeseia sp.
TCTGGATGGCATGGAAAAGGCACATCAGCGCCACACACGCGGTGAGTGCGGTCTTCAATAGACGGATCATGAAACTTCCCCCGACAGGTTCTTGTTTTTATGTTGCTCGGTGGAGTCTAGCCCAATTCGGGAGATTCGGAGGTGCCCCTTAATCTCGCAGGAATGAGATCTCACGGCCGATCTCCGAAATCGCGAAGATGCGATAGCCGACATCCGCAAGTCGCGCAATGATGTCGTATGTGCGTTCCAGTCCGTTTTCCACAAAGCGGTGGTGGAATTCGACCAGCAACTGGCGTGGGAGGACCGGCGATTCGAGCAGGCCGTTGAGCACTTCGTACTCCGCACCCTCGATATCCATCTTTAACAGATCGATCCGTTCGTGACCCAGCTTATCGACGATGGTCGACAGGCTGTACGCGGGCACTTCGATCACATCGTCTCGCGTTTCTTCTTCAGGGATCATCGTGAACATCACGTCCGACTTCGTGCCGTCCTTTTTCAATCGAGGGTAGAATTTCAATGTCCCGTCGCTCGCTGTCACCGCCCATGGCCGGAAGTGAAAGCGTTCCGGGAGCATGCTGTTGTCAAGCAGGTCGATCGAATTGGGCGTCGGATCGAAGGCAAACACCTCGACGCCGAATTGCTCGATAATCGCCAGGTCGAAATCAACTTCGTCGCCGACGCCGAGTGAATAGACAATGCTGTCGCTTTGCAGGTGAGCAGGGGAAAACCACCAGCCGCCGTCCTTGATGACGTCGACGTCGAGTTCAATCCTGAGTCGTAGCTCCTTGCCGAGCAGTCGTTTCAGGAAACGCTTTTTCTTTTGCCATTGAGGCGTTTTCTCGAATCGTTTCCAGGCAGCTATGGCCATTCCAATCCCCGGTCAGGTGGGTGTGTGTTTACGCGTCCAGATACGATAGCCCAGGAGCACGGCCAGAAGGGTCGCATAAATTGCCGGGTCGCTGGCGTCCAGCTTGACCTGCCACCAGTAGTGCCAGACCCCGAGAACCGCTGCCGCGTAGACACCGTAATGCAGTTTCTGCCAATTGCGTCCCAGGCGCCGCCGAATCGCCGCGGCGGAGGTGGCGGCGAGTGCCAGCAGGACCAGCAAAGAGACAAAGCCGATCGTGATAAAGGGTCGCTCAAAGATATCCTCGAACACGTAGTTCCAGGCCGGGCCAAACGCAATACCGCGATCCAGTAACAGCCAGACGATGAAATGCAGGAAGACGTAAAAGAACGCAAACAGGCCGAGCATGCGCCGGAAGCGCGCCAGCCAGTTCCACCCGGACAGCTTTCTTAGTGGCGTCACGGCCAGTGCGATCAGGATAAAGCGCAGTCCCCAGACACCAAAACGATCCTGCAGGTTTTCGATGGGATTCGCGCCCAGGGTGCCGGTAATGCCATAGATATCGCCCGCGGCGTGCAACAAGGGGATCAGGCAGACCAGAAAGACGAACGGCTTCGCGACGAAGCGAATCAGTGTCAACGTATTCATATGAACTCAGTAATTCTTTCTGAGATCCAGGCCTTCGTAGAGGTGCGCGACATGTTTGCCATAACCGTTAAACATTTCCGTCGGCCGTTGTGCGGCGGCAAACAGGCTGGAGAGTCCGGTTCCACCGTCCGAGCCGATGCGGCGCTCGCGTGCCTGGCTCCAGCGAGGATGATCGACTTCCGGATTAACGTTGGCGTAGAAGCCATACTCGTGCGGTGCAGCCAGCTCCCAGCTGGTTCGTGGCTGCTTGTCCGTAAAACGCATGCTGACGATCCCTTTGATGCTCTTGAAGCCGTACTTCCAGGGCACGATCAAACGCAAGGGGGCGCCGTTCTGGTTGGGTAGTACCTCGCCATACAAGCCAACCGCGAGTATGGGCAGGGGATTCGTGGCCTCGGCAATCGTCAATCCCTCGACGTAAGGCCAGCGAAGTGCGCGTGATCGCTGTCCGGGCATTCGTTTCGGGTCATACAGCGTCTCGAAGACGACATACTTCGCGTTGGACAGCGGCTTGAACCGTTTGATCACATCCGCGAGCGGAATACCAATCCAGGGGATCACCATGGACCAGGCTTCAACACAGCGCAGGCGATATATCCGTTCTTCCAGTGTGTGTGGTTTAACGAAGTCCTCGAGCGCGAACGTGCCCGTGACTTCGGCTTCACCACGTATTTCGATAGACCATGGCTGCGGTTCGAAAGCCTGGGAATAGCGGTAGGGGTCTTCCTTGCGAACGCCAAACTCGTAGTAGTTGTTATAAGTTGTGACGTCCATGTAACTGTTCTGTTTTTCGTCCGTCGAGTACTTGCCTGGCATAACGCCGTCGAGCTTTGCGCGGCGTTCGTTGGGGATCACGGCTGGAAATGCCTGGCCCGCAGCTAAAGCGCTCCCGGCCGCCGCTGCCGCGCCCAGGAATGTGCGCCGATTCAGATAGACGTCTTTCGACGTAATTTCCGAGGGTCGAATGTCAGCGGGTTTTTTGATCAGCACCTGGTACTCCGACAATTTAGACTCAGTTTAACAGACCCCTGGTGAGGCCAGGAAATTGCAGCCGCTTCGAATTTACTATGCCGCAAGCGCTATTTTTTTGCGGCCTGGCTGGGTTCCTCCGGAGGTTCTCCCTGATCCTGTCAATGCGCGTGTGTCATGGAGACAAAGTTCCTGGCAAATCGACACAACCTGGCCCGCACGACTGACTCTAATCCAGTAAGCCCCGGTTCAGGCAGCCGGCCGCAAACTTGAATCCCGGGCCGAAACCCTCATGCATAGATCACGATGATTGGACCTGACATAGCAAAATTATCTCCTGACGAGTTCGCGCGCTCGCCTGCGACTCTGCAGGTGGACGTTATTGCCGACCTGATCTGTCCATGGTGTTTCCTGGGCAAGAAAAGGCTGGATGACGCGCTTGGTGCCGTACACGGGCCCCGTGTCATTAACTGGTTTCCATTTCAGCTCAACCCGGACATGCCGGACGAAGGCATGCCGTTCGAGGACTACGTGGCGACGAAATTCGGTGACCCCGAGAAACTGGAGCCGGGCATCCGGGAATTGACCGATGCCGGCAAAGCGGCAGGCATCGATTTTCGATTCGATCTCATCTCGCAGGTACCCAATACGCTCAAAGCACACCAGCTGATGAGTTTCGCCGAGATGAAGGGCATGGGCACGTCGAAACTGGCGGACCGGTTGCTGAATGGCTTTTTCAGCCAGGGTCTCGATATCTCGGATCCGGACGTGCTGGCTGTGCTGGGAAGCGAAGTCGGCCTCGGCAACATGGAAATTCTGGCGGCGCTGGAAGACGGTCGGTCAAAGGGTACCGTTCTCGCCCAGGAGGCGCAGGTCCGTCAGAGTGGCGTCACGGGTGTTCCGAACTTTCTCGTCAACAAACGCCTGTTTGTCGTCGGCGCGCAGCCTACGGAAAACCTGGTCAAAGTCTTCGATCGCGCCATGTTCGGCGTGGAAAGCGACCTCGAGGTATCGCAGACTGTTCACTAGCCGGCGGGGTAGCGTCGCCCCAGCCATTCCAGCATGACGGTATTCAGTTCATCGGGCTTTTCCTGCTGCGTCCAGTGACCGCAGTCCTGGATCATATGAATCTCAAGATCGTCAACGAGTGGCACCATCGCCTCGATCTGCTTTTGCGACACCACGATATCGTCGGCCGCACCGATGAACAATGATGGAACCCGCACCTGCTGCGCTACCCTTCCCGTGCTTTTCCAGTTGTGCCTGAAATTCCGGTACCAGTTGATCGGGCCCGTAAAACCACCTGCAGCGAATTTCTCCGAGTAATAATCGAGTTCGGCGTCCGTAAGCAGGACCTCACCGGCGGGCTCACCGGTTTCGAGCATTCTCAACAGGCTGATTGACCGTTGTTTGCCTTTGCGTGCACGGGTTTGGTCACGATTGATGCGTCGTTTCCGCATCATCACATCGATGAATCGGCGAGGATCCTCCGCAAATTTCCGATCGGCTTCGTCAGACCGTTGAAAATTAACGATGTAGAAATCTTTGCCGAGCTTCCATCGCATGTAGGTGACCGGATCGATCGGGGGTCGTTTTAAAAACGGGATATTCAGTGCAATGTAACCGGCCATTCGCTCGGGGACGAGGAGAGTCATCTGCCATCCAACCAATGCGCCCCAGTCGTGACCCGCGATGACCGCGCGCGGGATCGAGAGCGTGTCCATCAGTTCTGTCAGGTCGCCGATGAGCTTCTGGATCGTATAGTCCGTCACAGCAGGCGGTTTGCCCGAATCGCCGTAGCCACGCATATCGGGGGCAATGGCACGGTAGCCTGCACTGGCGAGCGCCGGCAGCTGGTGGCGCCACGAAAAGGCAAGTTCAGGGAATCCATGTACCAGGATGACAGCGGGTCCGTCGCCCTGTTCATAGACTGCGAGGTCGATCTCACCGGCATTGACGATCCGGGCATCCGGGAAACTGGTATCCATCAGTCGTCCTGATTTGCTCCTCTACCCTTGTATTTTACCGCTGCCAAGGATAGTTTCCCGAATTGGACGCGGATGGGGACAAACAGGCGGTCCAATCGATCGTAGCGACCGGGGGATGGTGAAAGCCCCGGATCGGTTACCGCTGAATATCACCCCGGAGTCGCCGCCCGAAAGGCGCTGCTGAGTAGGCACGGCCGGCTGGCCCCCGAAACCGGGCACAATTGAGGCAGGAATCAGGATACCTGTGAACCGGGTGGTACCGCGAGCACTTATTCGCCCCGGCCCCACATTGTGCGTCCCGGGCGATTTCGTATTGGGCATGTAAGCGCAGGGCAAGCTAATGAGCTTTAAGGAAGTCACCGGCCGTTATGACGGTCCGGCTATTGAAAAGGATGTGCTGGATTTCTGGCGCGAGCACGATGTGTTCGAGGCGTCCCTGGCACAGTCGGCAGGCCGGCCCCTG
Organism: uncultured Woeseia sp.; assembly: GCA_964630795.1. Taxonomy (GTDB): domain Bacteria; phylum Pseudomonadota; class Gammaproteobacteria; order Steroidobacterales; family Woeseiaceae; genus SZUA-117. Next base: position 6,624 of record CAZVWF010000016.1, read on the forward strand.
TTCACGTTCAACGAAGGTCCACCAACAGCCAACGGCAAGCCCGGCATTCACCATGTGCTGGCTCGAAGCTTCAAAGACGTTTACCCGCGTTACAAGACAATGCGTGGTTACCACGTGCCTCGCAAAGCTGGCTGGGATACTCATGGTCTGCCGGTTGAACACGAGGTTGAAAAACACCTGAAACGCGAAGGTCTGATCGACAGCTACGAAAAGTCCGAGATTGAGGAAAAGGTCGGGATAGCGGAATTCACGCGCCTGTGTCGTGAGTCGGTGATGACCTACATCGCCGACTGGGAAAAGATGACGGAGCGAATGGGCTTCTGGGTCAACCTCGATGAGGCTTACTACACGCTGCACAACACTTTCATTGAAAGCGAATGGCACCTTCTCCGGCAGATCTGGGACAAGGACCTGATCTACCGCGGCTACAAAGTCGTTCCCTATGATCCGCGGATCGGTGCAACCCTGTCCTCGCATGAGCTTGCGCTGGGTTACAAAGAGGTCGAGGATCCATCGATCTTCGTGCGCTTCCGTGTCGAGGGCGAGGACAGCACATCATTCCTGGTCTGGACCACGACGCCCTGGACGCTGCCCGCCAACCTGCTGCTTGCCGTGCACGACGACATCGACTATGTCTATATCGAATCGGCCGACGAAACACTGATCCTGGCCGAAGCACTCCTGGGTGAGGTCATGCGCGACCAGGAATACTCGGTCGTGAGAAAAGTGAAGGGCAGCGATCTGGTCGGTATGCAGTACGAGCGGCTGTTCGATTTCTTCGCTGTCGAGGGCGACGCGTTCCGTGTGGTCAGTGCAGATTTCGTCAGCACGGAATCGGGCACGGGCATCGTTCACACTGCGCCTGCTTATGGCGTCGACGATCTCGCGCTGGGTCAGGCACACGGGCTGCCCGTCATTCATGCGGTCGGCAGAGACGGCCACTTTCTGCCGGAAATCGAGCCCGTCGCCGGATTGTTTTTCAAAGACGCGGACAAGCCACTGATTCGCATTCTCAAGGATCGTGGACTGATGTTCCGTTCCGAGCGCTACAAACACAGCTATCCCTTCGGCTGGCGGACTGGTGACCCGATTATCTACTACGCCAAAAATGCCTGGTACATCCGCACGTCGGACTACCGCGACCGCATGGTCGAGCTCAACAAGACCATCAAGTGGGTACCTGAAAACATTCGGGATGGCAGGTTCGGGAACTGGCTCGAAAACAACATCGACTGGGCGCTGTCGCGGGAACGATTCTGGGGTACACCGCTGCCTGTCTGGACCGACGGCGAAGACAACTATCACTGTGTTGGTTCCCTTGCGGAGCTCGAGGAATTGTCTGGTCGCGACTTGTCAGCGCTGGACCTGCACAGGCCGTCGGTCGACGATGTGACGTTTGAAAAAGACGGCAAGACCTGGCGTCGCGTGCCCGAGGTCATCGATTGCTGGTTTGATTCCGGTGCGATGTCCTATGCACAGTGGCATTACCCGTTCGAAAACCAGGAAGTGTTCGAGCAGCATTTTCCCGCCGACTACATCTGCGAGGCAATCGATCAGACGCGCGGCTGGTTTTATACGCTGCACGCGATTGCAACGCTCGTCTCAGACAGCGTGGCCTTCAAAAACTGCATCTGCCTGAACCTGATCGTCGATAAAGAAGGCAAGAAGATGTCGAAGTCGGTGGGCAATATTGTCAACCCCTACGACGTGTTTGACGCGGTAGGCGCTGATGCATTGCGCTGGTACTTTCTGGCGCGACTCAACCCGGACGCGCTGAAACGCATTTCTGTCGAGATCGTCCAGGATGTCGCCAGCTCATTTATCAATACTTTCTGGAACACCTACGGTTTCTTTGTGCTGTATGCGCGTATTGACGATGTCGACCTGCGCAGCGATCTACCCGTCGCGGAGCGACCGGAAATAGATCGCTGGGCCCTGGCGCTCCTTAATAAAACCATTCGGACAGTGACCGATGCGCTCGACGATTTCGATGCCAAACGAGCGGGAGATGCGATCGAAGCCTTCGTTGGCCAGTTGAGCAACTGGTATGTGCGCCGTAATCGACGTCGCTTCTGGAAGTCGACGGACCCGGAAGACAAGCGCGCCGCTTACCTGACGCTCTATGAATGTCTCGATGGACTGCATCGCCTGATGGCGCCGTTCGTTCCATTTATCTCTGAACATGTGTACCAGAACCTGGTCCGGTCGGTGAATCCGGATGCCCCGGTCAGTGTGCACATGAGTGACTGGCCGGAGGCAGACCCTGCCCGCGACGATATCGCGCTGTTGTTCGATATCGGGGTGGTCCAGAAAGTCGTCGGACTCGCACGTGCCGCACGCGGTCAATCCGGTGTGCGCACACGACAGCCACTTTCCCGGCTCCTGGTGCGCGTGCCTGATGACGCGGCCGCGAAGGCGCTGGAGAGTCACCAGGACCAGGTGCTTGAGGAACTCAACGTCAAGGCCATCGAATTCATTGCACGGGATGCCGGCCTGGTGAATTACCGCATCAAGCCTAATCTGCCGAAACTTGGCAAGGAATACGGCAAGCTCACGCCGAAGATCAAACAGGTGCTCGACGGCGCGGATGGGGCGGCAATTGCCGGGGCAATTGCGCGTGGAGAGAGGTTCGACATTGAATTGGATGGCCAGGCAATTTCGCTCGGCGAGGAAGACGTGCTCGTGGAAACGAGTTCGGCAAAAGGCTTTGCGTGTGGCGAGGAGGGGGGCTATCTGACTGCCCTCGATACCACCCTGAACGACGCGCTGATCCGCGAAGGGGTTGCACGCGAGCTCATTCGCACGGTCCAGGAGGCCCGCAAACAGGCCGGGCTGGAGGTATCGGACCGGATCGTGCTGGGTATCGCCGGATCCGATGGCGTGCAGGCCGCGCTCGCTGAGTACCGGGACTACCTGATGTCAGAAACGCTGGCCACCGCCTGGGCGGTGGGGCAGACGGATCCGATCTGGCAGGAGGACCGGAATCTCGATGATGAGCGCTGGTCAATCGAGATCAGCCGGGCCTGAGCCGGACCTTGAGTTGCGAGACATTCCGTATATCTGATATAAGAAAGCGACGCAGATACCTGATACCTAAGGATTAGCAAGGATATCAGCGGGGCCATCCGCCGGCGATCAAGGCAGCCGAGCCCTGAAAGTGCGAAGCCGCTATGAGGGTTACATGGCGGCCAAATAAAAATAATAATACTGGAGCGGGCATGTCCAACCACGTTGACCGGTTTTACGCCGCCGTATCGGTGGTAGCCAGCCATGGGAACATAAAACAACGAATTATCGCGGCATTTGAAGATAATCTCGCCGATATCGACGATACGAACCTGCCGTCGGCGATCAGAAATAAATTCATCGAGTTGCGGGCCATGGTCACCGGCGTCAAACCGTTGAACGGTGAGGGCCACATCCGCGCAACGGTGCGCAAGATGTCGGTTGTCGAAGCAGAAAAATGCTCACGGAAGATGCTCGACCTGTACACCGATCTAGTGCATTTAGAAGGCGAGTTCGAGGAATCCCCGATCAACATCGGCGATCAGGCCCGAATTCCACCCTTTCTGGTCAAAAGCGCCAATTCCTGACCAAGTCATCAGGCCAAAGGCGATAATTTAGCCAGCGACAATTGCCGGCTTTCGCCACGTCTCTGTGATTTGCGCATGATTAGAAATCGCAATCGCCTGGCCAATTGAATTTACGGCCCACCGTGCCGTCCCGGCACTACTGCCAGTCCCGCCGCCAGATCGCGTCCAGTTCTTCAACGATGTCGGGGAACATTGCGGCGACATCACGTGTCTCGCCCGGATCGGCCACGATGTCGAAGAGCTGCCAGGGTGGCGTTCCGTCCACCGGTTGTCCTGGCATCGTCTGATTGACGAGCTTGTATCTGCCCCTGATCAGCGCACCGAACGGGTCCCGGGACCAGCCTGCGACGCTGGATTCGTCGTGCACGGTTTCCACCTGCCCGGTCACCAGGGGCCAGAACGATCGGCCCGCAAGCGGTTGCATGTCGCGGCCATCAATCTCCATGTCACCAGGTCCGGCTGCTTCGGCAATCTCGAGCAAGGTGGGGAGAATATCCATCACAGTGATAAAGCTGTGGCTGATTCCTCCTTCTGCGATGGCCGGGGGAAAATGAATGAATGCTGGCGCGCGTAATGCACCTTCAGCCAGCGTTCCCTTGAAGTATCGCAGCGGTGCGGTTGCGGCCTCACCGAAACCCCGGCCGTGATCGATAAAGGAATTCATCCTGCCGAAATTATTGAAGGAATTGTCGCGAGCCGCTTCCAGCGTATCGAAGTGATCCGGCATGCTGGTCGGGCCGTCCTGGATGCCGATTTCAGCCGCCGAAGCGCCATGATCGGACAGGAACAGGATCACTGTGTTGTTGAGTTGATCACGTTCCTCCAGGTACTCGACGATGCGCCCGACTTCCCCGTCGAGCAGCTCGGTCATGGCAGCGTAGATTTCCTGCGCGCGGGCATATCGCCTTTGTAATTCGGCCGGGAGATCGACCCAGGGTGTGGCAATTGGCCGGAACCGGTCGAGACTTGCACCCGGTGGAATGACTCCGCGTTCGACAGCACGACTGACACGCTGCCGACGGAGTACGTCGTACCCTTCGTCGTAGCGCCCGGCATGACGATTCAGCCATTCATCGGGCGCCTGCAGGGGCCAGTGCGGCGCCGTGTAGGTAAGCATGCTGAACCAGGGCGCGTCGTCCGGTTGAGTTGCGATGTACTCGAGTATCTTGTCGGTGTAGCTACGGGTGGAATAGAAATCTTCCGGCAAATCGGCGAGCGGCACATGGCGGTCGTCTTCCTGGTAGTACGAAACATCGTCCCAGAAATACTCGGCAAAATGACTGGATGACGCTTCCAGCAATGTGAACGAACGATCAAAGCCACGTGCTATGGGCATGGTCTCAGGAGTCAGCCCAAGGTCCCATTTCCCGGCAAGGTAGGTCCTGTAGCCTGCAGCCTGCAGGAACTCCGGCAATGTCGCGACATCGGTCCGAAGCTGATGCTGTCGTTCGCCGTCGTCCCGCGGCGGCATGCGGCGTATGACGCGCTTGAAGCCTCGACCCGACATCAGCATCGATCGTACCTGCTGGCAGGCACTGGCAGTGTGCAAACCGGTAAAGCGTAAGCCGCCATAGGCGAGTGCATCCAGCGATGGTGTGCTGATTTCGCCGCCGTACGAGCCGAGGTCGGTGTAGCCGAGATCGTCAGCGATGATCAGCAGAATATTGGGCGGCGGGTCGTCAGCATTGGCCGCGGCGCCGACGAGTGATGTCAGCGCAACGAGCGCGTACAACAGGTATTTCACCATTGACGTCCTTATCAATTCTGAATGAGCGTTCTCTACGATTGCGCCGGGGCGCCGGACGGCATGAGCAATCGAAGGACGATGGCAACCAGCAACAAGGCCGGTACATCACCGATGAGGTGTCCGGTTTCTGCCGGATCGCCGAGGGCCTGCACTGCCATGATGACCGCATGTACGACGCTTGACCAGATCGTGAAAGCGATCAGGCTGCGATGCTCGGCCGGATTCTTCGCAGCGAGAATCAGGAATATGCCAAGCGTTGCGTAGATGCCGACAATCATCTGGAAGTAATACATACCCTCGCCACCATGCCACTGCCAGCCAGCGGGCCAGACGATCGCGAGCGGGTAGACGAGCATGAAGACGACGCCAAATAGTCGCAGGGCCAGTTTGAGCAATTTGTCCTGTTGTGCGGCATCCATCTTGATCTCCTGTGTGATTCGGTCTTCCTTAAGACTAGATTAGTCAGCCGTATTTACAAGGTGGGAACGATGATTCATTCGACCACGCCCGATATCAAGGGCAAAAACGTCGATCGCTACTGCGGTGTTGTAAGCAGCGAGGTCATTCTCTGTGTCAACATCATTTGAGACCTGCCGGCCAGCGCAAGCGAGATTGGGTTTGAGGAGAATTCGCAACAGGTACCCGTTGATGGTGCGAATGCTGTAGTCGGTGTCGATATCGACTATGAACCGGTTGGAACCGACAGCGGCATGCTGATGGTGGCGGTGAGCGGTACGGCAGTGTGCGCACGATAAAAGGCTGAAGATCAGGGGCCGGCCAGGTGACCCGTGCGACCGGTACGGGCCACAATAACAGGTAGAGAAGGAGCAGGACGATGGCGCCCGGTATGGTCGCGACTATGCGACCGCCAGTCCGCATCAGGCCAGTGAGTTCTTTCCAATCATCGTCAGAAATTCGGAGCGCGTTCGTGCGTCCTTTCGAAATGCACCGAGCATCTGACTGGTAACCATCGATACACCAGACTTATGAATGCCCCGCGTGGTCATACATTGATGACTGGCATCGATAACGACGCCGACGCCTCGTGGCCGGAGTACATCTTTGATGCAGTTTGCGATTTGTGCTGTCAGTTTTTCCTGGACCTGGAATCGACGTGCGAATGCCTCGACGACGCGAGCCAGCTTGCTGATGCCGACGACCTTGTTACTGGGCAGGTAACCGACGTGGGCAACACCGATGATCGGTGCCATGTGGTGTTCGCAGTGTGACTCAAAGGTGATGTCGCGGAGTACGATCATCTCGTCATACCCTTCCACTTCCTCGAATGTTCTTTCGAGAAACTTGACCGGGTCCTTGCGATAACCGCTAAACCAGTCTTCATAGGCTGAGGCAACGCGTTTCGGCGTATCGATCAGGCCTTCTCGTCGCGGGTCTTCGCCGGCCCACAGCAAAAGGGTCTCTACCGCTTCCTCCGCTTTCTTGCGACTGGGTCGGTTCGCCTTCGGTTTCCTGACTTTTTTCCTGGCCACGGTGATCCTGTAATCAACGGATAGGGATGGCGGATTCTACAACCTTCCGGGCCAGCCGTCTTTCAGCAGGCGCGACAAAGATCGATCGGCACGGGCCTGGCGGCCCGTCTGGCAGCCAGGACAGTAACCGGTTTTACTGGATTTGCAGAGAATGCGTGCGATGGCGGTCCGGCAAGCCGGGTCCGTTCTAGGAAGCGGCAGCGACTCCGACAGGGCACGAGACACCGGTGCCGCCGAGGCCGCAGTACCCACCGGGATTCTTGGCGAGGTACTGCTGGTGATAGTCCTCGGCATACCACAACTGGTCCATCGGCAGGATGTCTGTCGTGATGGGGCCATAACCGGCAACTTTCAGCTGTTCCTGGTATCGCTCCATGGACTCGGCAGCGGCGGTAGCCTGTTTGTCTGACACGGTCATGACCACCGAGCGGTATTGCGTGCCAACGTCATTGCCTTGCCGATTGCCTTGTGTCGGATCATGATTTTCCCAGAAGACTGTCAGCAGTTCCTCGTAGGTGACCTGGGCCGGATCGAACACGACCAGTACCACTTCCGCATGCCCCGTTCTGCCGCTGCATACCTGCTGGTATGTGGCCTCTGCGGTGGAGCCCCCCGCATATCCTGCGGCTGTCGAATAGACGCCGGGCGTTTCCCAGAATCGTCTTTCGGCACCCCAGAAACATCCCATGCCGAATATCGCTTGTTCGAGTTCCTCCGGAAAGGGCTCGACGATCGTGTTGCCATTGACGTAATGCAGGTTGGATGCAGACATGAAATCAGTCTCCGGCGTGCTGACTGGTGATAGCGCGATAGTGGTGGTTGTCGTTATACGCAGACGTCAATGCGATCAATCCGCGCTTGCGTCGTCCGGGTTGTCTCCATCGTCAGCGGACGGCTCGGCCTCCGCCGCCGGGACGGACGGCAGGTCGGCTTCCCGGTAATAAAACTCGTGGATATAGGCGACATCGCCGGTAGCGACGACGCCGCCATCTTTCATTCTGGGTCGATAGATCTGGCGACGGAGCGCGCGTCCCACGACCTTGTCAAAGTTAATGAGCTGTCCGGGCTGTGTCTCCAGGTGTTTCACATTGACCACGCGCCCCGACGGCGAGACAACATAGTTGAAGCTCATGACGCCTTGCTCAAACTCGTCGGGCGGCGGACGGCCATCGTCCCTTAGCTCGCTGTTGTAGTAACGAGGCGGGACGATCTTCTGCAACACTTTAACGGTTTCGAGGTGGTCCCTGCGCGCCCGGAGTCGATCCGGGTCGTCACCTTCCGACAGGTACTCCCACGTATCCTCGTATACCTTGGCAGCACGGTTGGACCGTCCGGAAAGTACGTAGTAGTCGGCCAGCGACAACATGGAGAGCTTAACCGTCTCCCAGTCCGCATCCGGGTGCTCGCTCGCGATGCGATACGCGCGGCGCATGTAGGTTTCACCTGAGCTGGGCGATACGCCGGGCTGGTATTCGTATTCGGTCGGGCTGACAAACAAAAAGGAATTACCGAGGCTGGTCAGTGGCGGCAGGAGCTCGAGAGATTTCTTGCCATGGTGCCGTTCCAGGATGCTTATGATCTGTCGCCAGGTAATGCGTTCCCGACTGTATTGATGAAGGCGGTGTTGCCAGTTTGCGCGCCGCTCGAGCGGGGGAATCATTTCGAGGCTCATGGGTTCGATATTGCGCGCCTGGATCGAAAAAACGCGTTCCTGGATGTCAATCGCTTCGCCAAAGTCGCCCTGCGATATATGCAGCTCAGCCATGGACGCCAGGATGTCGACCTGGTCCGGATTGTGTGGACCCTCGTTAACGTGGCTGACATGTACTGCACGTTGATAAGCAAGCCGGGCGAGGTCGGGCCGGCCCACCGCTGCGTGAGTTGCGGCGAGTCCTTGCAGCGGATTGATCAGGCCCGGACTCAGGTTGTCATCGATCCTTTCGACAATATCGATAGACGCCATGAAGTTTCTAAGCGCCGACTCGTAGTTGTGGTTTTTGTGTTGCGCGATGCCAAGATTGGTAATGGCCTTCGCGGAATCATGGCTGTCGAGACCATTCACGCGAATCGATAACTCGACCACCCGCTTGGCGAGCGTGTCCGCTTCGAGGTAGTCCTCGTTGTTCAGCGCTTCACGGTAGAGATCAAACAGGCGCTGCAGTTCATTCCGCTGTGTTTCTCTTTCGGACAGTGGTGCGGCATAGTCATCGCCGGAGTCGTCGATCACCAGGCGGTAGCTCTGCGTCGCCTCGTCAAACTCGATGCCTTCTACACCCTCATTCGGCGATTGCGTTGCCTCGCGTTCCTGCTCGAGATCGATTATTGCCAGGTCTCCGCCGTCCGCAGAATCCTCTTCAGTTTCCTGTGCTGAAAGGAAATGCCACGGACAGGCAACGGCCGTCGCGGCAATCAGGGAGAGTGAAATTGTGGTTTTTCGCATCATCCAATGGCCAGAATCGGTCTAATTCTCAGACTGTCGTTTCGCCAGGTGGTTCTTTAGACTGACCAGAAACCGGCTTCCTTCAACTATACCCTAATCAGTCAAACCCAAGGGCCATTTGATGCTGGCCGGGCGGCACAAAGGCTGTGCAATCGAGGGTCTCACGATATCGGCCGCAGCCGATGCCATAGCGACGGCAGGCCCCCTTGAAGCGCGTGTCTAACATTGTCGCGTAGGGGCTTCGGCCTCGCTGGCGAACGCCAAAGCGATTGTCATAGTCCCGGTTGCCGGAGGCCTGCCGGATCAGGCTGATGACGTGGCTGGCACGATCGGGCATGTGCGTGTGCAGCCACTCGCGGAAGATTGTCTTGAGCTCATTGGGCAGCCGCAGGAATATCCAGGCCGCATGTCTTACGCCGCTGGCGGCAGCACGCTCGATAATCGATTCGATCTCCGGGTCATTGACGGCAGGAATGATCGGCGCAAGCAACAGGCTTACGGGTACACCGGCATCGGCGAGCGCCCGGATCAGCCGAAATCGAACCGCGGCGGATGGAATGCGCGGCTCGAGGATGCGCTTCAGGTCAGCATCCAGTGTGGGCACGCTGACTGCTACGGAAACCAGGTTCCGTTCAGCGAGCCTTGCCAGCAAATCGAGATCCCGGAACATGAGGCCACCCTTGGTAATCAGGCTGACCGGGTGCCGGTGTTCCAGAAAGGCCGCCAGCAGTTCACGCGTGATCCCGAGCTGCTTCTCGGCCGGCTGGTACGGATCGGTGTTGGCGCCGATGGTGATCGGCTCGCAGACATAAGATGGTTTCTCCCATGCCGCAAGAAGTTGCGTCACGGCATTGGGCTTGTAGAAGATTTGCGTCTCGAAATCGAGACCCGGCGAGAGGTCAAGGTAGCTGTGGCTGGGACGCGCATAGCAATACACGCAGCCATGTTCGCAGCCCTGGTAGGGGTTGATCGAATGGTCAAACGGAATGTCCGGCGACTGATTGTGGCTGATGATCGTTCGAGCTTGCATGGGGCGGAGCACGGTATCAGGTGCGGTGTCAGGCTGCGGCTCATCAGATTCGACCTGCCGGGCGGAAAACCGGCCGGGCAGGTTCGAAATACCGCCGCGACCTTTGTGCGACTTTAGTGGAGGAGCGGGAACGGACATACTGTATGAGTATACAGTATTCCTTGTTCGTTAGTTCAGAACGCGATAGCCGCGGCCGCGCATGCAGCGTTTGAACACCATCTCTTTTTCACGAGCGCCATCGAGACCCGACCTCGTTGCGCCCCAGATGGCGCCGTAGCCCGCACCGCCATCAGCGTCACCGCTGATCGCACCGGCGGCAGCGCCGACAACTGCGCCACCGGCAGCGCCTTTCGCCATCCCTTTGCTGACGATGACCTCGTCCGAATAGGCTTCGCATTCATCCCGGTCCGCCTGCATGCGCACGGGATCGACGCCTTTCATGTCGATGATCGGGTCTGGATGCGAGGCACAGGCACCCAGTATCAACGTCGCCAGCAGGGATCCCATCGTCATCGTTACGTGTTTCATGGCAAACTCCGCGTTACACCTGCTTATTTTAACGCCACACCTGCCATCCGGTTGACTCAAATCCCAGCATTCAATGGCCAGTAGTTCCCACAGTGGCACCGCGCGCGCCATCCTCTACGCGTTTCTGGCAAACGGCGGAATCGCGATTGCCAAATCGATAGTTGCCTGGATCACCGGGTCCGGCAGCATGCTGGCAGAGGCGATACACTCTTATGCCGATACGGGCAACCAGGTCCTCCTTTTTCTCGGCCTGAAGCAATCGGTTCGACCCCCTGACAAGGAGCATCCGCTCGGTTACGGCAAACTCAGCTATTTCTGGAGTTTTATCGTTGCCCTGATGCTGTTCAGCCTCGGTGGCCTGTTTTCGATCTATGAGGGCATGCACAAGCTGCAGCATCCCGAACCATTATCGCAGCTTTGGCTCGCCGTTCTCGTGCTGAGTTTCGCCATCGTCCTCGAGACCTTTTCGCTGCTGGGCTGTCTGCGGGAAATCAATATCATCCGCGCCAACCGCCCATTCCGCGAATGGCTGGAGCACACCAGGAATTCGGAACTGGTTGTTGTCCTTGGCGAAGACATTGCTGCGCTGCTTGGACTCATACTGGCACTGGTGTTTGTCTCGCTCGCAGGCATTACCGGCAATCCGGTTTATGACGCGATCGGATCGATGTGTATCGGCGTCGTCCTGATCGTCATCTCGGTCTTCCTGACATTGCGCGTGCGATCGCTTCTCGTTGGTCGTTCCGCTGATCCGATGATCCAGGAATCGATCAATGAGATCATCAGTCAGCAGGACAACGTCGTCAGCGTCTTTAACGCGATCACGATGCAGTTCGGGCCGGACACCGTGCTGGCGGCCAAGATCAAGCTGAAGCCAGGCATCGACATTGATTCGGCTGTTGCCGACATCAACGAACTCGAGCGTGAGCTCAAGCAGAGAGTGCCTGGCCTCAAATGGTGCTTTATCGAGCCCGACGTTACGGACTGACCACCTCCAGGCGCGCTAGCTCTTGTTGTAGAGGTGTACGTCCTGTTGCGGGAACGGGAAGGAAATACCTTCCTGGTCAAAGCGCTTCTTGATGGCTTCCGTCAGGTCGAACTTCACGCCCCAGTAGTCGCCCGTGTTCACCCAGGTCCTGACCGTGAAATTGACGCTTGAGTCTGACAGCGCAGAGACGACGATCGCCGGCTCCGGATCCTTGTGAATTCGGGGGTCGGCATCGATCAATGCCTGAAGCGTTGCCCGAACCTTGTCGAGATCATCGTCATAGCTGACGCCAATCGTCAAGTCGACGCGTCGCGTGTCGTTGGCCGAGTAGTTGGTGATGATGCTGCTTATGATCTGATTGTTTGGCACGATGATCTGCTTGTTGTCACCCGTTTTCAGGATCGTCGTCAAAATCTGAACCTGCTCGACCACACCGGAGATTCCTGCCGCTTCTACGAAATCGCCAACCCGGTATGGGCGGAATACGACGATCAGAACGCCGGCGGCAAAGTTCGAAAGTGACCCTTGCAATGCCAGGCCAACGGCGAGGCCGGCAGCGCCCATGACCGCGATCAGTGACGTGGTCTGTATGCCGATGTGATTGATGGCCGCAATAATCACAAAGACCATGACCGTCCAGTAGGCCAGATTGCCGACAAAAGTCTCCAGGATCTTGTCGACTTCCTGCGCCTGCATGATGCGTTGTATGCCATTGACCAGCATGCGCGCGACCAATCGTCCGACGTAAAAAATAATCAGGGCGACGATCAGCTTCAAACCGAAGTCCACGCCGCTTGTTTTCACCGTCTCAAGCAGTGCGTTCCAATCTGCACCGGTCAGTTCAGTCACGTCATTCATTGATCAAATCTCTCTATTCGTGTGAGTGCGAGCCAGTTGCCTGCGACGATAAACAAAAGGCCGGCAAATGCGGGGATGGACCATTGATAATCCTCGACCAGGGTCGAAATGATCAATGCCACCACCGGAAATAGTACAGAAGTATAAGCGGCACGTGCAGACCCGATTGTACGAATCAATGCGAGGTAGCAGCCGAATGCGATCGCGGAGCCGAATACAGCGAGATAGAGCAGCGAAGCGATGTAATCAGCCTGGAAAAGAAAATTGAATTCGCGTCCCAGTACGAGCGCCACCAGGGCCGATGTGATGGCACCCCATGCCATGCCATGGGCATTAACAGTGACGACCGGCAACTGCCGGCCGGTCGATACGATCGCCGCCATGTTGCCGAGGGATGCAAAGGTGACCGCAATCACTGCGAGCAGGATACCGTACACGGTCGCATTAGCGAGATCGACACTCTGTACTTCGGGCCAGAACATACAGGCGACGCCTGCGACACCCAGAATCGACGCGACGATCAGTCGTCCTGCGATCGGCCTGCCAAAGAATAGCATCTCGAAAAACCCGTTGGCGACCACGATCAGGCTGAAGACAACGGCCACCAGTCCCGAGGTGATGCGATTGATCGCATAGTAAGTAAACAGGTAGTTCGCCGAGAACATGAGCGCACCCATGAGTATGACCATCGGGTAAAACCGCATGGGGATCGTGAGCGAACGCCTGGTCGCGGCCGCAAACAGGAACAGCACCAGGGATCCCAGGCCGAAACGGTAGGCGACTGACACTTCCTCGGCAACCACCCCGAACTGGAAGGGAATGGCCGCCCACGTAGAACCCCAGACCAGGACGACGATTGCATACAGGATGGCTACCTGCATCGCGATGGCCTGTCGGGCGTCATATGCATGATCGCGCCGTCAACGCCCGGGATGTGGGTATTGCCACTTTGGTGGTCGCAGGGGTCGTCGCCACCGTCGCACACGCGCAGGATATTTATGGGGGCCAGGGTGATGATCAGCAAGAACAGGAGCAGATTTCCCAATGGTGTCGGCGCCTCAGCGGGCAACGATTCAGGTAGCGGATTCTACAACCAGAATCACGTCAAGGCACAGGGGCTAGAGTGCCGCGATCCATGCCAGTGCGACGATAAACAGCGCTGCATAGCCCGAGTAGGTCTGTACGCGTTTGTCGGGAACAAAGGCATAAAATCGGGGCATTACGATTCCGCCCAAAAACCCGCAGACGAATCCGGCGAGATGCGCGCCTGTGTCTGTGTTCGATCCCGGTGTCCCGGTACCCGTGAAGGCGAGCAGGGCGATTCCGCCGACGATGGGTCCCAGGCGATAGGCCCAGCGGTCCTGGGAGAAAAGTCTTGCGCGCCAGGAGAATCCGGTAACCAGCCCCAGTGCAGCGAATACAGCCGTAGATGCGCCGATGGCTTTGTGTGACGGATCGAGCAACATGGTGTTGAGCAGATTGGCAATGGCAGCTGATAATAAAACGATCAGCCAGGTGACGCCCGGGCCGAGCACTCTGCCGGCCATCAACCCGAACAGCGCGCCGAAGCCGACGTTGCCTGCGAAATGCGGCAGGCCGGAATGCAGCGTGAGCGCTGTCACACTGCGCCAGAATTCGCCATGCCGAATAAGGACTCCGTCAACGCGACCCGCTGTCAGCCAGTCCCTGCTGAAGGCCGCTTCACCGGCAAGAACGGCGACCAATGAAATGACGGCGATATAGCCCGCGACACCCCACAGGCCATCCTGGTAGACAGGCTTGATGCCTTCATCTTTATTTCTCGGCGCCTGGTTTTCCGATTCGTATTGCCAGAGTTCGTACTTTGCCTTTTCAACCAGGGCCTCGGGAACGACGATCAGGATTCGACCGTTGTCCTCCACCACTTCAAAGCGAATTCCCTGCGATTGCAGTACGAGGCTGCGATCCGCACAGGCCTTTCTCGAGGTGCTTGCATATGCGACTTGCCAGTTTTCGTCGTGAATGTTTATAAGAAACCTTTGAAAACAAATGATTAGAGAGATTTGTCTTGCTCCAGCCTGGATTCAGCCACCGGACCCGACAATGAAAGTTCAGTGGGATATGCGGACCGGAAATCCAATTGAAAGTCGCAAAACGATGTTACTTCAGCACGGCCCTCATCTCGGCACTATTCCTGCTGGAGATCTTTTTACCCATACAGTTATTCTGACACCGAAACTCCAACCGATATTTCGGTTAAGCTCAGGCGTTTGATTATCAACAGGTGACCGGGATTCGACCACAGATCTGGCTGATCGTCTTTTTTTTCCTGTGTGTAGCGGAGCAGTCCTCTGCAGAGGTGCTCGATGCCGCGCCCAATGGCTTCACCATACGCCACCAGGTAACGGTGGATGCTGATCGCGCCGTTGTCTACGGTGCCGTTGTCGATCGTATCGGGCAATGGTGGAGCAGCGATCATACGTTTTCAGGCAATGCTGCCAATCTCTACCTGACAGCGACAGTGCCCGGCTGTTTCTGTGAGACATTCGGTGAGCATTCGGGCCTCGTACATATGATGGTGACGTTTGTGAATCCCGGCGTCATGCTTCGCCTGACCGGCAGCCTGGGGCCGCTCGGCCTGATGGGGGTGGCCGGCAACATGACCCTGGAATTCGACGAGGGCGACGCCGGGACTGTTGTCACGATGCAGTATGCGGTCGGCGGCTACATGGATGGCGGGCTCGATACGGCCGCGCCTGCCGTTGACGGTGTCCTCGGGGAGGCGATGACCCGCCTGATGACATATGTTGAGACAGGCAGCCCTGAGGAGGGTTGATCTGGCCAACAAAGTCGAATAGCGTAACGCTCCGCCAGCCAAAGGCCGTGCCAACCGAGGACCTGAACAATGACATTTGTTGTCACTGAAAGCTGTATCAAGTGCAAACTGACCGACTGCGTCGAAGTCTGTCCGGTCGATTGTTTTCATGAAGGTCCGAATTTCCTCGTCATTGATCCGGACGAATGCATTGACTGTACTTTGTGTGAGCCGGAGTGCCCGGTTGAGGCGATCTATTCCGAAGACGAACTCCCTGAAGGTCAGGAGAAATTCCTCGAACTCAATGCCGAGCTGTCACAGGAATGGCCGGTGATCACCGAAATGAAGGACCCGCCAGCGGACTCTGACGACTGGCTCGAGGTCAAGGACAAGCTGCAGTACCTGGAGCGCTAGGCGGCGCCGCTCAGCTGTCTTTCGGGTTTGCTTCGACAAACCCGCTCACCACATTGGCCAGTTCCGGTCCCTTCTCTTCCTAAAGACAATGGCCGCCGTTGTGAATTGTCGTGTGTGTCGAAATCGTAATCGGGGAGATTGACGAATCGATCATCAGGCGTTCTGAGGATCTCCGTTATCAGGCAAGGGTCCTCGATAAAAACCAGAACACACCGATGCCGCATAAACCGGCAGCCACCATCTGTGGCAGCACCTGCGGTATATGCCGGCGCAGCAGGGTGCCTGCGCCGAGGGCAAGGGCAACGATGATGAGCTGACCGAGCTCGACACCGAGGTTGAAACCGAGTAACGGAATGAACAGGGAGGGGCCAAGCAAGCCGGTATCCATCAGGAATCCGGCAAAGCCGAAACCATGGACCAGGCCGAAGCAGCACGTGGCGATGAACAGGAGCCAGGTGGCGCGATTGCCTTCCTTCATAAGTGGCGTGCTGGCCGCGAGCAGATAGCAGGCTGCGAAAACACCGAAACCGAGGTACGCATACCCCGCCCGTAACGACAGGAAGTCCAGCTGAATGGCGGCCAGGCCTGTCAGCCATGCGACCGCCAGGCTCATTAACGCGAAGCGCAGGGTGTCGGCGCGTTGCAGGAGAAAGTATTCGACGGCTACCAGTGCAACCGTGAAGCCGATAAAGGCTTCGACGAGCTGACTGTCTGCGTGCACGTAACCGAGCACCGCCGCTGCGAGACTGATCGAGTGACCCAGTGTGAATCCCGTTACGGCGACGATGCTGCGGCCGATGGTGCCGGCAATCAGCAGCAGGCCCATTAGGAAAGCGATGTGATCGATTCCGCCAGCAATGTGTTCGACACCGATGGCCATGAAGGCGCCGAATGAGTAGTTGGCGCCGGCGGCGACATTCGCAAAGTCCCAACCTGTCGTCGCATTGGTAAACAGCGATTCACCCAGCTGCAATCCGTCCCGGTGCAGTTTCGCGTAGTGCACATGAGATGGCGCTGCCTCGTACATCGCGAAGAATTCCAGGATGTCCGGTTCTGCCGTTTCGCAGTCGAAACTGACCTCGACACGCACAAAGCCTGACGCCGCCTGCAGTACGTTGCTGTCCGCCAACGCACATGGCGCGCCGTCGGCACTCACGGTGACGTTGTCGACGAGATGATCGTGAAAGAGTGTTCGCGGTGGTGTGTCCGGGCGGTCGAGGAGCTGATAGAGCAGCATGACCTCCCGTAATGGAATCGTTACCGTGCCGGTCGCCGCCGTTGCCGTCAGGTGCCAGTGCGAATAACTTTCAGATCGATTGTGCGCGTGAACATCGCCCGCCAGCGAGGCGGCGAAGAGGAATGCAATCACGAGTGTGCGCATTCTGCTCAAGGCTTGATAACCGAAATGTCGGCACGCTGGCGAAGGTTGTCGATGTAAGACAAAAGCATCGTGTCGGCCATTCTGCGGCGGTAGTCGAGCAGCACGCGATTTCGTACCGGTGCAACATTGCTTATCGTAGCGAGTTCCTTTTCGTTGACGCGCACAACGAGCCAGCGACCCCGTCGTGCGTAAACGGCGCTGCTCCCGCCAGGCATTTCGGCCGCGGCCGCGGTGATCGCGGGACCGAGAAACTCCCGCATCGCGTCCGTCGGTATTAGCTCCGTCGGAATGTTCGCGATAGGTTCGATATCGTCGCTCAATTCGGCCGTACCGCTGGCGCGCAATGCACTGACGAACGTTTGCGCGAGGGGCTCGCTGTCGGTTTGCCATGCTTCAACCGATAAACGGGCCGTATAGCTGAACCGCTCGGCGTTGTCGGTGAGGTATTGCTGCAGTTCCTCGTCGGTAGGGTTCGCCGCATCGGCTTCCGCTGTCACGGATGCGATCAGTGAATTGACGATCGCGGCACGAACATCGACATCTGACGCGGTCATGCCCAGCTCCACGCCCCGCTGTACCAGTAGTTCGTCGTCGACGAGCCGCTCCAAAATCGCCGCTTTGGCCCGAGCGGAGTCGGGATCCGGCAGGCGGCTCAGTGCCCGGTCGTAGAGATCCCAGCCTATCATTGCTTCATTGACCATGGCGATTGCGCCGGCCGGCAACGCTGCATCTGCTGACGACTGCCTGAGGATCCCGTATCCCGCGGCGATCAATCCGATAAGGGCACCGACCGCGAGCCAGCGAATATCTGCCTGTTTTTTCATATTGTTGTTTTACAGTAATGATTCGGCTTTCCGGGCTGCTATGCTACCGCGAAGCAACAGAGCGTTCCTATTCCTATGACTGAATTGACAGGCAAAACAGTGCTGATCACGGGCGCCGGTGGCGGCTTTGGACAGCAAATGACGCGGCAGTTTCGTGAGGCCGGTTGCAAGCTCATTCTCACCGATCTGAACGAAGCTGCGCTCCGTGGCGTGGTTGAGGATGCCGGCAATGACCTTCTGACAGCGGTCGCTGCCGATCTTGCAACTGCGGAAGGGTGTGCGGCAATTGCCGGCACGTGTGCGACGAAGGGTATTGCGCCGGATGTACTCGTCAACAATGCAGGCATCGGGTTGGGAGGTCGCCTGGATCATGTCCCCGGGGAGCGATGGGAGACGCTGATGCAGCTCAACCTGCTGGCGCCGATGCGCCTGGTCAACCTGTTCCTGCCCGGCATGATCGAACGTGACCGCGGCCACATCGTGAATATTTCTTCCCTGGCGGGGTGGATCGGTTCGCCCGGATTGTCGTCGTATTGTGCGTCCAAGTTCGGTCTGCGAGGATTCGGAGAGTCGCTCGCCGCGGACCTCGAAGACACCGGTGTCCAGGTGACCAATGTGTATCCCTGCTTTAGCCGCACGCCTATCCTGGACTCGCCACAGTACGGGTACGAGGAGCGACGGGAAGTGCCGGAGAACATGATTTCAGAGCCCGCCGACGTCATCGCCAATGTGATCAAGGGCATCGAGCGAGATACGCTGCATGTCTTTCCCGACAAGCATGCCCGGCGCATTCATTATCTGAAGCGCTTCGTGCCCTGGCTGATTCCCATGCTGAATCGACGCATGCAGGCGGAATCGGTTCGGGCCGGACAGGAGGCTGGTTGAGATGGCGAGCATTCGGGCTTTCATCATTCGCCAGATATCCAAACAGGTGATGAAGCGCAGCCTTATCGCCTCTGACCCTTTGCGTGCACGGCGCGATTTTCACTACCGGATGACAAGGATGCCGCTTGCTCGCGGTGTGCGATCTGCACAGGAAAACGTCGGCGGCATCGACTGCGAATGGTTGACGCCGCCAGGCTGTGAAGATGGCCCCGTGATTTATTTTTTGCATGGCGGCGCCTACATCATGGGCAGCCCCGCAACGCACCGGCGCCTTGTCAGCTTCATCGCCAGCTCGGCGCAAATGCGCGCCGTATTACCGGACTATCGCCTGGCGCCTGAACATCGGTTTCCGTCACAACTGGAGGATTCGCTTGAGGTCTGGCGGACGCTGGTAAAAGGGGGCATCGATCCGGCCGGTATGGCTATCGGCGGAGACTCGGCTGGTGGCAACCTGTCGGTCGCGACAATGCTTGCTTTGCGTGACGCAGGCGAGACGTTACCCGGCGCCTGTTTTCTGCTCTCGCCCTGGCTGGATCTGGCCGGCGACGGAGAATCGCATCACACGCGCTCGGCGTATGACCCCTGGTTCAAACCGGAAAAGATGCCAGACGTGGTGGCTTTCTTCTGCGATGAAACAGAATGTCGTGAGCCGCTTGTCTCACCCGTTCATGCCGATGCAAGCAACTTGCCACCCACGCTTATCCAGGTAGGGGACCATGAGATTTTGCTCAGTGACTCGACGGTGTTCGCCGACAACATCAAGTCGGCCGGGGGCAGGGTGGATCTGCATATCTGGCCGGACATGTGGCACGTATTCCAGTATTTTATTGGCCAGATGCCGGAAAGTCGCAAAGCGATCGACGACATCGGCCGTTTCCTGCGGTCAGAGTTCGCGACGGATCGCATCGATCCGGTGAAATCACGAACCGCATAGCGGGTGTTATGAAACTCATTACGACTCCGGCCGGCCTGATGTACTGCCTGTACCGTGCCGCGGCGGCTGGTCACTACAGGAACACAATCGATTGAACCAACACATCTATTCCCGTCGACCGGTTAACGACAGCTCGATCCCCAATGTCATCTTCATCCTGCTGATAGCCAACGGGCTCATATTCGCCTTGCAGCAATTACCGCAGTTCGACCAGACGCTGTTCCTGAACTTTGCGCTTTGGCCTTTGGGTTCGTCATTCCCGTCGTTCATGCCGTGGCAACTGATCACCTACGGTTTTTTGCACGGCGACATCATGCACATCGCGTTTAACATGTTCATGTTGTGGATGTTCGGCCGTGAACTCGAACTGATCCTGGGGACGCGACGATTCCTCACGTACTACCTTACGTGTGTCGTTGGTGCAGGGATCATCCAGTTACTCGTGGCAGCCTGGCAGGGCGGGATCTATCCGACAGTCGGCGCCTCCGGCGGTGTGTTTGGCTTACTGCTCCTGTTCGGGATGACATTCCCTAACCGAATGATTTTACTGATGTTTCCGCCAATTCCGATGAAGGCAAAGTACATGGTTATCCTGTTCGGCCTGCTGGAGCTGTACCTTGGCGTGAGCGGACGATCCCCGGGCGTTGCCAATTTCGCTCACCTGGGGGGCATGCTCTTTGGCTTCCTCCTGATACAACGCTGGAAGAATGCACCGCGAGGGTGACGTGCTGATATGACAAATATTCTTGCGCTGATGGCAGCGACGGTTGTCTTGATCCTGTGGTCGGTCAGCCGCATCGATTGGTTATCATCTTTTTTTCGACCAGCTCAATCTGATCTTCCGGGAATTCATCAATGACAATTAAACGACGAGATTTTCTTGGTCACATGGCCGCGGGTAGCGCCATCGTGACCATGCCGGCATTCCTGAACGGCTGTGGCGTGCAGCAGGCGATGCAGATCGCGGCGCAGACGCCGGAAAACCCGTTCATGTCCTGGTTCGGCGTCGACGAGGCGATGATTACGCGCGTCATGGCCGAGCTGACAGCCAACGGCGCCGATACCGCCGATCTGTATTTCCAGCACCAACGGTCGAACAACCTGTCGATGGAAGACGGCATTGTGAGCCGGGCCAACACGGGTATTTCGCAGGGTGTCGGCTTGCGCGTCGTTATTGGCGAACAAACCGGTTATGCGTTTACAGAAGACCTGACCCTCGAATCCATGCTGGCAGCCGCTCGGACAGCGGCAGCTATCGCAAACGGAACCGGTGAGATTGCGCCGCAAGCGTATAACCCCGCGAAGATGGGCGACCTGTACACCTCGACGATGCCCTGGGGTGAAGTGGGCATCGACCAGAAATTGCCGCTGCTCAAGTATGTGGGCGCCAAAGCACGCAAAGGTGACCCCGCCATTGAGAAAGTCACCGTCTATTTTTCCGATGCTGACGAACGAGTAATGATCGCGACACTGGACGGAAACCTGATCATGGACCATCGGCCGATGACCCGGATGAGTGTTTTGCTGACCGCAACCCGCGATGGCGAGACGCAGTCCGGTTACTCGAACGTCGCATCACGCCAGGATTTTGCGTGGTACACGGAAGAACGTCTGGACACCATGATCGCCGAAGCGGTCGATCGAACGATGATCTTGTTCGAGGCGCGGCGTCCGCCGGCTGGTGAGATGCCGGTGATCCTTGCGGCGGGGGCATCGGGCATTCTGCTTCATGAGGCAATTGGTCACGGCATGGAGGCCGATTTCAATCGCAAAGGGACCAGCATCTATTCGGACATGATTGGCAAGAAGGTCGCCGAGCCCTTCGTGACGATCGTGGATCAGGGCACCATTCCCAAGGAACGCGGCGCGCTCAATTATGACGACGAAGGCAACGCCTGTGGCCGCACGACCATGGTGGAGAACGGCGTATTGCGGTCCTACCTGCACGATTCGATCAGCGCCCGGCAATACAACGTCGGTGCGACCGGCTCGGGTCGTCGCCAGTCTTACCAGTATGCGCCCATGCCGCGGATGACCTGCACCTTCATGGAAGATGGTCCGCACACGAAAGATGAAATCATCGCTGCGGTTGATCGCGGCATCATTGCCGAAACCTATACCAATGGGCAGGTGCAGATCGGTGCAGGTGACTACACGTTCTATGTCAAGAACGGCTGGCTGGTCGAGGGCGGAAAGGTGACGGCGCCGATTAAGGACGTCAACATCATTGGTAACGGCCCGGAGTCCCTGGAGCGGATTTCGATGGTGGCCAACGACGCGAAGCTGGATACCGGTGGCTGGACCTGCGGAAAGAATGGTCAGAGCGTTCCCGTCTCCCAGGGTATTCCGACCGTCCTCGTATCCAGGATGACGGTGGGAGGCGAAAATGTCAGCTGATCTGCAGAATCGCGCAGAACAGGCCGTTGAGATGCTCCGCAGCGCCGGCGCGGACGACGCCTGGGCAACCGCAGCGCACAGTCGTGACGTCGAGTTCAATTACCGCGACGGTGCCCTCGAGCAAGTAAAAGACACGACGTCCCGCATGCTGGCGATCCAGGTTTACGCCAACGGGCGATACTCGAGCCACCAGACGACGGATCTGAACCCGGATCGCCTGGGTGGTTTCCTCAAGGAAGCAGTCGATATCACCGGTGCGCTGGAGCCGGATGCGCAGCGAGAGCCCACCTCGCCGGAGTTATACGCCAATCGTCCTGTTGTTGACCTGGACCTGGTCGATCGCTCGGTGCAGGCGCTCGACAGGGATCAGCGCGTTGAGTGGTGCGAAACCCTGGACGGCATTGCGCGGCAACATGAGCGCGTAATCTCGGCGACGTCTTCTGTTCAGGACGGTACACAGACAACGGCATCCGCAAGCAGTAACGGGTTCAGCGGCGTGCAGGCGTCCACGTATTGCTGGCTGGGCGCCAGTGTCACTTTGAGGGATCGGGGCGATCGCCGTGCTGCAGATGGCTTCTATGCCGGGTCGCCACACATAAGTGATGTGCCGGACGCAGCATCCGTAGCCTCGACCGCGCTGGAACGCGCGCTGGTCCGGCTCGATGCCGAAAAAGGCCCGACGATCCGTTCAACCATGGTCGTTGATTCCCGGGCGGCTGCACAACTGGTTCGGCGCCTGATGGGCACTGCAAACGCGCGTAGCGTCCAGCAGGGTCGATCTTTCTGGGCCGATATTGTCGGCAAGGAAGTGTTCAGCCCGAAGCTGACGATTCTCGATGATCCGCTGGTGGTTCGCGGCCTGGCATCGCGTCACTACGACCGTGAAGGCATCTCCGCAAAGGTCCTGCCGATTGTGGAGCAGGGCGTCGTCAGGAACCTGTATGTCGATACCTATTACGGCCGCAAAGCCGGTATGACGCCAACGACCGGCAGCGCGTCGAATCGCCGCATCGAACCCGGTGACCGGTCACTGAGCGAATTGTTGATCGATGCGGGTGAGGGCGTCTATGTGACGTCCTGGCTTGGCGGTAACGCGGACGGAACGACGGGTGATTTCTCGCTTGGCCTGCGTGGTCACATGATCGAAAACGGCAAGATAGGACGGCCGGTTGGCGAAATGAATGTCACGGGTAACCTGCGCGATCTTTTTGCACGACTCGAGGCAGTGGGGAATGATCCGTATCCCTACTCGTCGACGCTCGCGCCATCACTCACGTTTTCTGACGTCGATTTTTCAGGCGTGTAGTCGCCGCAGAATATGTCGAAACCCGACCGGCGCTGGCGTGGACCTCGTCCGGCGGGGAACTATTCCGCTTGTTTCCGCCCGGGGCCTTCATGACAATGGGACGTATGACTGTTCGCCGTGCTGCCGCTTTGTGCTTCGCGTTTGCCGTCATCGGTGCTGCCTTCGCCCAGGACCCCTGGAGTCGTGAAGGCACCCTTTCGACGGATTTTAATTCCTACGCGGAGTTCGCGTTTACGCGGATCATCTTCGAGTCCGGCTACCAGCCATTGCCGGGTCCGGGTAATACCGCCTGGCGTGACTGGCCGGATTCCGATATGCATTTCATCCGCGGTATCCGCCGGTTAACAGCGGTGGATATCGAGGATCAGAGCAGGGCGATCAAGCTGACATCGGAGCAGCTGTTCGATCGGCCGTGGATCTATGCGCTGGAAGTGGGCACCTGGCTTCTGAACCAGGATGAGGCCGACAACCTTCGCGAATACCTCCTGCGTGGCGGCTTTCTTGTTGTCGACGACTTTCATGGATCCGTGCAGTGGGCCGGGTTCATGCGATCAATGAAAAAGGTCTTTCCGCATCGGCCGATTGTCGATGTCGCAGAGGACGATGCCGTCATGAATATGCATTTCGACGTCGACCACTCGCAGCCCATTCCCGGCATCATGGCGCTACGTTACGGCGTGACTTATGAACACGACGGTTACCAGCCGTCGTGGAAAGGCATTTACGATGACAATGGACGCCTGATGGTTATCATCAATTTCAACGTCGACCTTGGCGATGCCTGGGAGATGGCTGACGTAGCCTGGTACCCCGAGAAATACACGTCGAGCGCCTACCGCTATGGCGTTAACTACGTCCTGTACGCGATGACGCACTAGGCGCAGCACCGTGCAATGGCCCGCCGGGCAGGCTCCGGCGCTCAACCATTGTTCGCGATCAGATTAGCCCGAGCGTCGAGTTCAGGGTTTCGCTCGGCCGCATGGCTGCCGCGGTCTTCCCTTCATCCGGGTGGTAGTAGCCGCCGATATCGATTGCCGCACCCTGCGCCGCATTCAGTTCGTCGATGATCGTGCCCTCGTTGTCAGCCAGTGCCGACGCAACCGGGCCGAACGCTGCGGCCAGGTCGGCATCATCATCCTGTCCTGCCAGCGCCTCTGCCCAGTAGCGGGCGAGGTAGTAGTGGCTGCCACGATTGTCGAGTTCGTTCACCTTGCGGGAAGGTGACTTGTTGTTCTCAAGGAATTTAGCGTTAGCCTGGTCGAGTGTGCTGGCCAGCACACCGGCCCTCGTATTGCCAGATTTCCCGGCGAGATCCTCAATCGATACCGCGAGTGCCAGGAATTCACCGAGCGAATCCCAGCGCAGGTGGCCTTCACCGACAAATTGCTGGACGTGTTTGGGGGCCGAACCGCCGGCACCGGTCTCGTACAGGCCGCCACCGGCCAACAGGGGTACGATGGACAGCATCTTCGCGCTTGTGCCGAGTTCGAGAATCGGGAACAGGTCGGTCAGGTAGTCACGCAGGACGTTGCCCGTGACGGAAATCGTGTCTTCACCCGCACGCACGCGTTCCAGCGTGGCACGCATGGCGTCGACGGGAGCGAGAATCCGAATGTCCAGCCCATCAGTATCGTGTTCCTTGAGGTATTCCGTTGTTTTGTCGATGAGCGTGGCGTCATGGGCACGGTTTTCGTCGAGCCAGAAGATGGTGGCGGAACCGGTCGCCCGTGCCCGTACAACGGCCAGGCGAACCCAGTCACGTATCGCGACGTCCTTGGTCTGGCACATGCGCCAGATATCACCGGATTCGACGGCATGTTCGAGCAGCGTGTTACCGGCTGCGTCGACGACCCGTATCGTTCCCGCAGCCGCGACCTCAAAGGTCTTGTCGTGGGAGCCGTATTCCTCGGCTTTCTGCGCCATCAGGCCGACATTGCTGACGTTGCCCATCGTCGGCACGTCGAATGCGCCATTCGCGCGGCAGTCATCGAAAACGGCCTGGTAGATGCCTGCATAGCAGCGGTCGGGAATCATCGCATGCGTGTCCGCGAGTTCACCATCCGGCCTCCACATTTTGCCCGATGACCGAAGCGCTGCCGGCATTGAGGCATCAATGATGATGTCGCTCGGAACGTGCAGGTTGGTAATGCCTTTGTCCGAGTTAACCATCGCCAGCGGCGGACGGTGCTCATAGACTGCCGCCAGGTCAGCCTCGACCTCCGCCTTTTGATCGGCAGGCAGGTCTGCAACCCGTGCGTAGACGTCACCGATACCGTTGTTGGCATCGACGCCGATCTGGTCAAACAGGGTGGCGTGTTTTTCGAACACGTCCTTGTAGTACATCTTCACCGCATGACCGAACATGATGGGATCGGAAATCTTCATCATGGTTGCTTTCAGGTGCAGCGACAGTAGTACGCCGGCGTCCCGGGCCGCGTCGGTCGATCTTGCGAAGAATTCGCGAAGCGCGTTGCCACTCATCACAGCGGCATCAATGACCTCACCATCCAGCACCGGTACGGATTCCTTGAGTACAGAAACGTTGCCGGCGTCGTCCGTCAGTTCGATCCTGACGTCTCCCGCAGATTGGATGACGGCCGATTGCTCGCTGGAGTAAAAATCGCCGTCCTCCATGTGAGCAACGCGCGATTGGGAGTCACTGGTCCATGCGCCCATCGAATGCGGATTGTTTTTCGCATACTGCTTCACCGGGCCTGCAACACGTCGATCTGAATTGCCTTCTCGCAAAACCGGGTTCACGGCCGAACCCAGTACTTTGGCATAGCGGTCGCGAATGGCGCGCTCGGCATCGTTCTCCGGCTCGTCCGGGTAGGCGGGCAGATCGTAACCCTGGGATTGCAGCTCCGTGATGGCAGCTTTCAGCTGCGGAATCGAGGCACTGATGTTCGGCAGCTTGATGATGTTCGCTTCGGGCGTCTTGGCGAGTTCGCCCAGTTCGGCCAGGTCGTCGCTCTGCTTTTGTTCGTCGGTCAGGTTGTCCGGGAAATTGGCGATGATCCGGCCGGCAAGCGAAATATCCCGGGTCTCGACCTGGACGTCGGCTGCCCGGGTAAACGCCTGCACGATGGGCAGGAAAGAATACGTTGCCAGCATGGGCGCTTCGTCGGTGATGGTGTAGATGATCTTCTGCTTGCTCATGGGTGTTCCCGTGCTTTCAAAGCCTGTTTCCAAAAAAACGTCACGACCCGCAAGGCGTGCCGTGATGATGTGTACTGAGGGTGGATTATAGGGGGGTCTGGATTACCGACGCAGTGCGCCACGATGATCGCGGATTGACCTCCAGTATCTGGCCTGAAAGCCTGGCGATCCGACGCCAGGCTTTGTGAAATTGGTGGGCCCGCCAGGACTCGAACCTGGGACCAAGGGATTCACTCTACCCATTCATTTCTGAATGGAGCGGACTATCTCATCACCCTCAACCGAATTGTTAGGGGCGGGACGCTCCTGCCTGTCATTAAGAACACTGAAGTTCCCAGGTAGTCTCTGCACCTTCCGGCGGTGTACCGCCGGCTTGGCTCAGGGTTGCCATCGGCCGAGCCGTTAAGGTTTCCCTGAATTCATCCCGTTCACTTTGTGCCTTTCGGCACAAACGCACCTTTCTTGATGAGTCCCCTGCTCTAACCAACTGAGCTACAGGCCCAAAATTTGGGAGCGGCATTCTAACAGATTCACCTGTCAATCGGGACAGGTCGATTGGGGTCCAATGCAACCACTCAATGGCCAATGATCATCGACTGAAAAGGCCCGGTTGAGAGCGGGTAATGTATCGAATGAGGCACCTTTTCCGGCTTCCGGACCAGTGGCGTCGGACGCCGTATGTCAGGCATTTCCCTGCTGGCCGGTAGGGTCCCCGTTGTTCTGACCGCTACTCCTCGATCAAAAAGCTCCGGAGCTGGTCCGAACGCGTCGGATGCCGAAGTTTTCTGAGTGCTTTCGCCTCGATCTGTCGAATACGCTCACGTGTGACGTCGAACTGCTTGCCGACTTCTTCCAGCGTGTGATCGGTATTCATGTCGATTCCAAAACGCATACGCAAAACCTTGGCTTCGCGCGGCGTCAGACCAGCGAGGACAGAGTCCGTGGACTCTTTGAGACCTTCCGACGTTGCCGAGTCGACGGGCGAATGCACGGTCTGGTCCTCGATAAAGTCGCCGAGGTGCGAATCCTCATCGTCGCCGATCGGTGTTTCCATCGAGATCGGCTCTTTGGCTATCTTCAGTACCTTGCGGACTTTGTCCTCCGGCATTTCCATGCGCTCGGCCAGTTCGTCCGGCAACGGCTCACGGCCCATCTCCTGCAGCATCTGTCGCGAAATACGATTCAGCTTGTTGATCGTTTCGATCATGTGCACAGGAATACGAATCGTGCGCGCCTGGTCGGCGATCGACCGGGTAATGGCCTGGCGAATCCACCAGGTGGCATAGGTCGAGAATTTGTAACCGCGACGGTATTCGAATTTGTCGACCGCCTTCATCAGGCCGATATTGCCTTCCTGGATAAGGTCCAGGAACTGCAGACCCCGGTTGGTATATTTCTTCGCGATCGAAATGACGAGTCGCAGGTTCGCTTCGACCATCTCTTTTTTCGCGCGGCGTGCTTTTGCCTCGCCGATCGACATCTGGCGATTGATTTCCTTGATCTCGGCGATCTTCAGGTTCGTCAGCGTCTCGACGGCCAGCAGTTTGCGCTGGGCGCGTAGCACGTCGTCTTTCATTTTGGCGAGAATCGAAGAGTGCTTGCGCTTGGCGCGAATATGCTTGTCGATCCAGTTCAGGTCGGTTTCGCTCTTCGGGAAGCTCGCGATGAAGTCTTTGCGTGGCATGCCGGCGTCACGGACACAGATCTCCATGACCTGCCGTTCCTGCATGCGAATGACGGATACCGAGTCGCGCAGGTTTCTGACCAGCATCTCGGTCAGCTTCGGCGAGAGCTTGAGTTCCATCAACTGGTCAGCGAGATCACCCTGCACCTTGACGGTCTTCTTGTCCCGCGCGCCGTATTTATCGAGGTTCTTCAGCGAGCGGTTGAAGAGGCGCTTGATAATCTTTACCCGGGCAGCAACTTCTTCCGGATCCGGGCCGGTATCGACGACTTCATCGTCGTCATCATCATCGGCGTCCGTTTTCTGGACCGGCGCCTTGATTTCGTCAGGCGCATTCGGATCGATAAAACCGACAACGAAGTCCTGCATGCGGGTATCGCCAGCCAGGACCGCCTCGGCTACTTCGATCAGCTTTTCGATCGTGGGCGGGAAGTGCGCCATGTGGTACTTGACCTGGTTCAGACCGTCTTCGATACGCTTCGCGATTTCGATTTCGCCCTGCCGGGTCAGCAGTTCCACTGTACCCATTTCCCGCATGTACATGCGTACCGGGTCGGTCGTGCGACCGAATTCTGCATCGACGCTGGCGAGCGCTGCCTCCGCTTCCACGGCCGCGTCCTCGTCATCGTTAGACACATCCTTATCGGTCAGGATCAATGACTCAGCATCAGGCGCTTGCTCGTGCACTGCGATGCCCATGTCGTTAATCATATTGACGATATCCTCAATCTGTTCGGGATCGACAATGTCATTCGGCAGGTGATCGTTGACCTCGGCGTAGGTCAGGTAGCCTTGCTCCTTGCCGCGGGCAATCAATGCTTTCAACTGCTGAGCTTGCTTGCCCCCGCTAATCACTGTGCGTTTTTCCGTCAAAACGATCTTCCCTCTGCGTAAAAAATGCAAACAACCAATTATACTAATATGACCGTTGCCTAGCTATAAAAATCCGTGACTTAGCCGCCAGTCCCGGAACCTCGTGTGAGCTCCCTGAGCTCGTCTTTCTCGGCCGCTGTCAGCGACCCAAGTCTTTGTTTTTCAATTAAACTATTGATTCTTTCGCGCTGCGCCGCATGCGCCAGCTGGATAACGCAGTCGGACAATTCTGCCGCGGCGTCAAAATCGTCGGATCCGGGCATTTCAATGGCGGCGAGCTTGCCCAGGTGCTGGCCCTCGGCGTGATTCCGGAAACGTTCGAGCATTCCAGCTGTTGTCATATCGGGGTCGGACTGGATGGTTTCAATGAGGTCGTGCAGTAAATCGGTGCCAGGCTTCGAAATACCGGCGAGTTTTTCAATATCGATGTTTGCCGCAGCCTCCGGATGCTGAACGATCAGCGTTATGGCGCGCCGTACGATCGACGGCTGTCCCGAATCGGGTGCCGGCCTGGGGCGAAAAGGGGTTGCCTTCGGCGTCGGTTTGCCATTGTCGGCGCCGGCGCCTTGCGAGAGGATGCTCTTCAGCTCGTGACCGGGCAAGCCGACGATTTCGGCCAGCCGCTTTATCAAGAGTTCCAGGTAGATGCCCGGTGGAATCCGGCTTAACATTGGACGTGCCAGCTCAACCATGCGGGCGCGACCATCCACTGATTCCATATCCACCTTCGCGGATAATTCCTCGATCAGGAAGTCCGACAGCGGCAGTGCATTCTCGAGCGCCTTCATGAATGCATCCGCACCATTCTCCTGAACGTATGAATCGGGATCCTGGCCGTCGGGCAGAAAAACGAAACGAACCTGCCGGCCCTCACGAATCTGGCGCAGGGCGTTTTCCAGGGCCTTCCATGCCGCGGCGCGGCCTGCCCGGTCGCCGTCGAAGCTGAACAGCACTTCGTCGCACATGCGGAACAATCGATTCAGGTGTTCGTCCGTCGTGGCTGTACCGAGCGTCGCCGTGGCGAAATCGATGCCGTGGCGGGCGAGACCGACGACATCCATGTATCCCTCGACGACGACGAGCTTGTCGATACTGCGTAATGCTTGCCTTGCCTCGTAGAGACCGTAGAGTTCTTGCCCCTTATGAAACAGCACCGTCTCCGGTGAATTCAGGTACTTCGGTTCTTCGTCGCCCATGACGCGACCGCCAAATCCGATCGTGCGGCCGCGAGTGTCACGGATCGGGAACATGATCCGGTCACGGAAGCGATCGTAATGCTTGCCGTTGTCCTTGCGAATGATCAGGCCGCACGCCAGCAGTCTCTCGATGGCCTCCTTCGAGGTGCCGAACTTGTCGAGTACATTGCTCCAGCCTGCCGGCGCAAAGCCCAGGCCAAAACGTTTCGCTGTTGCACCATCGATACCCCTGGCCTTCAGGTAGCTGATCGCCTGTTGATTGGCCTTGAGCTCTGATTCGAAGTGACGAGCCACGCGGCCGACCAGTTCGAACAAGGCGTCGTAACTCCGAGTGGGGCGATTGGGTGATTCTTCACGCGGCACCTCGATACCCATGAGATTGGCCAGGCTTTCGACGGCCTCGACAAATTCCATGTGGTCGTACTGCATCAGGAAGTCCAGCGCGTTGCCGTGTTGGCCGCAGCCGAAACAATGATAAAAACCCTTGGACGGCGACACCGTGAAGGATGGTGTCTTTTCGTCGTGGAACGGACAGCAGGCCTTGAACTCCTTGCCCGCTTTCTTGAGCTGCACGCGCCGACCGACGACCTCGACCACGTCCGCCCGGTCGATCAGATCGACGATAAACTGCTTTGGGATCAGTCCGCTCATTCGGTATTAACGATGTTGCCGGCAGTCCGGGGTTAGCCCGGTTATTGTTATGATTGTTTTCAACTGATGACCGCTCGGGTCTCACCCCAAGCATAGTCGAAGCGGACCCGAATTTTGCCCGGGAACCCGCACCCTCCCGAGCAAGCCGGGGCTAGCCGTTCAGGCGGGCCTTCACTTTCGCGCCGACTGCACCCATGTCGGCACGCCCGGCAGCATTGGATTTGATGAGCCCCATAACCTTGCCCATGTCGCGAATACTCTCGGCGCCGGTCCGGGTAATGGCCTCGTCGATCATCCCGTCCAGTTCCTCGTCTGACAGCGGCGTCGGCAAATAGTGCTCGATGATGACGATCTCGGCAGCTTCGATGTCGGCGAGGTCCTGACGGTTTCCATCTGTGTATTGTGTGATCGAATCGCGGCGCTGCTTGACCATCCGATTCAGAATACCCAGGACGTCGGGATCGTCGAGCTCCTTGCGCTCGTCGACTTCAACCTGTTTGATTGCCGCGGAAATCAGGCGCAGCACCTTGAGCCGGTCTTTCTCCCCGGCCTTCATGGCTGTCTTGATGTCTTCCTGGATTTGACCCTTGATGGACATGGTGGGTCGATGCCCGATCAGTACAGGCGCTTGCGGCGTGATGCCTCGCGGGAAACCCGCTTCAGATGCCGTTTGACGGCGGCCGCTTTCTTGCGCTTCCGTTCCTGGGTCGGTTTCTCATAAAACTCACGACGACGAAGCTCGGTCAGCACGCCGGCTTTTTCGCAGGCACGCTTGAAGCGACGCAGTGCTGCGTCGAAATACTCATTTTCTTTTACACGAACGCTAGGCATACCAGTAACTGTCAGACCTTCAGATATAAAGAAACCCGGCACAGGGCCGGGACTGAACTGCGTATAGTAGCGGCGGTCTGGGTATATTGCAAAGCCAAAATTTGCGATCTTCTCAAGGTTTTACAGGCTCCTGGGGTATGATCCGCCGCCTATGAAGGTACTGGGACTGGAAACGAGCTGCGACGAGACTGGCGTCGCGCTCTACGACACGGAAAAAGGCTTGCTGGCCGAGGCGTTGCATAGCCAGGTCGACCTGCACGCGGTTTACGGGGGGGTCGTGCCCGAGATCGCCTCCCGCGACCATCTTCGGCGTCTTCTGCCGCTGGTCAAACAGGTGCTTGGGGAGGCAGGTATCGAGCGCCCGGATGCCATCGCGTATACCGCGGGGCCGGGTCTCGTCGGTGCCCTCATGGTCGGCGCAGGTATGGCCAATGGCCTCGGGCTGGCCTGGGGGTGCCCGGTGATTCCGGTGCATCACATGGAAGGTCACCTGGTGGCACCGATGCTGGAAGACGATACGCCTGACTATCCGTTCATGGCGTTGCTGGTATCCGGCGGACATACCATGATCGTCTGGGTCGAATCACTGGGTGCGTACACGGTGATGGGCACGACGCTGGACGACGCAGTGGGTGAAGCCTTCGACAAGACGGCCACACTGCTAGGATTAAAGTATCCGGGCGGCCCG
>CAZVWF010000017.1:0-17927 GCA_964630795.1 uncultured Woeseia sp.
AATACTGTTTACGCCCGGTCATGCACCGGACTCGATATGCCTCATTGACCGGGAGAATCGTCAACTCTTTACCGGGGACACTTTCTACCTGGCCCCGTTGTATACGCACATTCCGGGTGCCAGTTTCGACGACTACATGCAAACGGCAGAACGACTGGCCGGGCTCGCTGGTGACATCGACACTGCAATTACCTCGCACAACGTGCCTGTTGTGGACGGTGCGTACATGACGGCTTTGGGGCAGGCCTTTGCCGATATCGCAGCGGGCACCGCGATGGATGTAACCCTGAGCGATGGTCATCGGGAGTACCACTTCGACGGCTTTTCCGTGATCGTCAGCGATACGCCCTGAGGTTGTCGGCAGTGTTGCAGGTATGCGAACCAGGCTAAGGTAAATTACTGATTGTAAAAACAAAGTGGTTAAGCCGAGCTGCGTCGCTTTGTTTGTCGTTCACCTGTGGCGATAACAATGACAGACACGGTTTGTCAGAGACTGTCATGAAACGTCTGGGGTGCCTTTTGTTACTCGCACCCCTTTTCGCAGCCGCCCGGATTGCCGGCGCTATCCACGCTCAATCCCTGATACGCGCATTCCAGAGCGTCGCGGCGAGCAACATCGACAGTACGGATGAGCCGATCCAGAACAGGATCGCTGCATCGAAATCGTAGACCCGCACGCCGTCGACCATTGTGGCGTCCCGTCCAATCAGCATGCCGCTGATGATGTCCTGTGTGCCGGCCGCCATGTAGCTGAACATGCCGATAAAGCCCATCGCAGCGCCCGTGGCACCACGCGGTGCGATGTCGACCGCAAACAAGCCGCCCAGTGAAGCCATGAGCCCGCTCAGGGTTGCGCCGTAGAGCGCGAACGACAACGCCAGGAACCAGGGATCGTCGGGTCCAAAGAAGATCATGAACAGCGCCGCAACTTCGATGATGGCGAAGATCAGGTTTGCGGGCGGCCGCCTGGCATCGAATACCTTGTCCGACAGGTAGCCGAAGCCGATCGAGCCAAAGATGCCGGCAACTGTATTGACCATCATGAAGAAGCCGGCGTCGACCAGCGAATAGCCGTGATGCTCCTGCAGGTAAAGGACACCCCAGCTGTTGATGCCGTAGCGCGTCGCGTACATCAGTGCGCTGGACAGGCCGACCACCCAGATGGCGCCAATGCCGAAGATGACTTTCTGCTTGTCCCAGGTCGGCTTCTCCTTCTCCTCTTCCGTGTCCTCGCCGGTCCATTCGTGTATCTCCGGGAGGCCAATTGTCTGTGGAGCGTTCTGCAGGAAGGCGTACACCCAGGCGGCGACGCCGAGACAGACGAGTCCTGGCAATATGAATCCGAGCTTCCAGGTCGTCGCCGCTACGACGGCTGCCGTCAAATAAAAAGTAATGCCTTCGCCGATGGAATGTGATGCATTCCAGACGCCGTATCGGCGACCGCGCTCATGCAGGCTGAACCAGTTGGCGATTGAGATCACCGCGGACGGCGCCGCCATGCCCTGGAACCAGCCGTTCAGTGCCCAAAGGATGACCGAGAGCCAGAAGATCTCGGACCAGCCCATCAGGAGATTCAGTACCGAGGCGATGACGATGGCGCCCGCAAAGAAGAGCCGTGGCGGGAAATGGTCGGCAAGGAAGCCGTTGACGAACTTGCCGAACATGTAGCCGTACAGCAGGGCGGCGCCGATCATGCCCGTTTCTTCGACCGTAAAGATGCCGTTGTCAATGAGTGGCTTTTTGACGATCGACATGCCGAGGCGGACCGTATAGATGAACCCGTAGCCGAGCGTGATCGCCAGCATGACGCGAATCCTGTGCTTGCGAAACAGTCCGTCGACATCGCCGGCCGGGATACTGGCGCCTGTTGAAGCCATGGTCATTCCTTAACGGTGGAAGCGGGCAGCTTGCCAGATCAGGGCTCTGTGAGCCAATTACACATAATGCAAAACTGACTGGCCCCGATAGTCAACCGGCGGGCCGGTGTGCCGTTGTAAGTGGCAGAAGCACTGGAATTTGGACGGAAACACGGAGAATGAACATGCATACAGGGAAGTTTTGGGACTGCATCAAGGTCACGGTATTCGTACTGTTGGTCGGCCTGTTTGGCAGTACGGTCTGGGCGGAAGAGGCCGGGATGCGGGTGGAACGTCTGGACAATCGCGGCGATCGTATCGAGAACCGACTCGATAACCGTGGAGATCGCATTAACGATCGTTTGGACAACCAGGGCGATCGAATCGATCGTCGCCTTGACCGACGTTCGGACCGCGCCGCGGATGCTGGTCGAGACCGTCTCGCTGACCGCCTCGATCATAAAGGTGACCGTATCGACCGGCGCCTCGACAATCGTGGCGAGCGCATTGACCGTCGTCTCGACAACCGGGGCTCCCGCATTGATCGTCGACTGGGTCAACGAGCCCGAAGGGTGGACCGCTATCGCCCCCGGTAACGGTGGCTTTCGACAATAAAAAGCCCCGCATTGCGGGGCTTTTTTTATTCTTCGTCGGAAGATTCGGCCTTGAGGAAATCGTCCCAGCGTCGCGTCAGCAGGTTGGCCTTGTAGTCGGCAATGCGATAGGCCCAGCCACGGACCCGGTCTGTTGTCGCTTGCCATTCATCCGCATTATCGATGGCGGCATCTGCAGGCAGATGCACTTCCAGCGTGAGCCACTTGCCGCCATCTTCCTCAGAAACTGCTGAATTGATCCTGACCCCGTCGAAAGTCTCGAAGTAGGTCATGACGGCAACGTCGGCCGGTTCGGCGGACCGGACGTCATCGAGATCCAGGTCATTCAGCGCACCGCCGATACCGTTGGCCACGGTCGAATAACTGAGCTCGCGGCCTTCGGGAACATCGGCGACTGTGAAATTCACATCGGCCTCCGCATCCTTGCTGATCGAAATCACCTCGCCGTCCGGATGTTCGATGGTGACGGAACGAATGCGATTGGAATCGATATCGACAATGTCCGTGTTGAGCCATTCACCGGGCTCGGTGGGAATCTCCGGGTTCTGGTCAATCAACCAGCTTTGATCGTCACCTGCGATTCGCGCATAACGAAAGTTTTGCTGCACGGCATTGCCGAAAATCAGCTCGAAGCTGCTATCGCCGGCCGTCGCAAGCACTGCCGTTGCTTTGCTGGTCTTCGTGTCCGGCGTGTCCACGGCCAGGCGGTCGTGCAATTCAGGGTTGGCCGTCTTGGGCTCGACCACGGCAGCCTCGGTCATCGCCAGCAGTAATTCCGTGACTGTTGCAACATTGGCTTCGTAACCACCGCGATCAGGCACAACCCAGCCACCGCCAATTTTCTCGATGCTGATTGAATCGCCGGTGCGCGCAACAACAATTCGATCGATGTCATTGGCGATGGCACGCATGTCAGGGAACAGGAGTGAGCCCGCGCCGGGCAGGTCGCCGTCGTCCCCGGATTCGATCAGCAGCAGTGCTGCCACGAGGACGGCCACAACAAAGCCCAGCAAGCGCAGCGTTGCCTTGTTCATGCCAGCCTCCTGTTGCGGCGCCAAACGGCCAGCAACACAAAGACGGTGAGCAGCAGCGGTACCAGCCCGATGTTGATAATTTTGAGCCAGTTACCCAGTTGCTCGATGTCTTCATCCAGACCGCGTTGTACAGCACGCAGTTCCTGTCGAATTGCCGAGCGCTGATCGATGAAGCGGTCTATTTCGGCCTGCTGTTCGGGCGTCATAATGATATTGCCGCTGTCCTCCCTTGCCGACTGAAGTTCGACGAGGCGCTGCTCAGTCTCATCGAGTTCGCTTTGCAGTCGCTGTTCGGTGGACCGAAAACGTGATTCCGCATCGACGCGCAGTTCCTCGACGCGGGTAAACGGTCGCGTGTAACTGGCGCGGCTTCGAACCCCGATCAGGTCCGAGCTGCCAGCCAGGTTTTCCAGTGCGTTGATTACGAAAGCGCCATTGCTCGCAAACGCATTGGCGAGTTGCTGGCCGAAGAAATTCTGCACCTGCACCCACAAATGATCGGCGAGCATGTCGACATCGGCAACGACGATAAGATTGGCCGGTTCCGCCGTCGCCGTGAGATGGTTGGCGTTGCCGGCTTCCGACGGTTCGTCACCATCCGTCGAACTCACGCCGGTGGGTGGCGGACCATTCGGGAAGGCGCTCGGCAGGTTGCCGCTGATCCGGGCGGCGAGCACATACGCATCACCCGACGGTGAAAATCCGTCCTGCAGGCTGGACGGGTCGGGCAGGAAGCTGAACCGGGTCGCAGGCATCCCCTGTGCGTCTGCACTGGCGCGGAACAACGGATCGAGCGTCGCGGGACTGTCCTCCATGATCCGTATCGAACCCGCGGTCGCCAGGTGCACGACGTTCAGGTCTGCCGTGATGATGTCATTACCACTCATCCGCTCCCCGGTTACGCCGATATAGCCGTAGTGGCGAACGGGACGCCGGTCCATGCCTGTAATCTGAAGCGCTTGTCCGGCATCCGCGACAACTTCGTCTCCGGTGAACTCGATGCCCCAGGCGTCAAACAGGGTCGGCAGGTCCGAGCCCTGGCCCATCGGAGGCATTCCCTGTGGCATGCCCTCGGTGGAGGCCGGATCCACGTCGGCGACAGGATCAACGAAGATCATCGCTTTGCCACCGCGCATCACGAACTGATCGATTGCATAGAGCGTTTTATTCGACAGGCTTTTCGGCTGCACAATCCACAGCAGGCTGATGTCGTCCGCGATGTCCACGAATGTCGTACCGAGATTGCGAATCTCGAAGAGTTGCTGCGCCTGCTGGTAGACCATCCACGGTGGCACCATTCGCTGCATCTGCGGGTCGAAGCTGCCCGTCATTTCCACGCCGGAGAGGATGCCGATTACCGTACGATCGGGTGACGACAACGTGCTGACGAGTTTGGCGATGTCGTACTCGAGAAAGGCTTCCTTGTCGGGCTGAAAGAAAGGAATGGTCTCTTCGTTATCAATGCTGTCGGTGCCCGCCAGTCCCATGTAGATCGGGTCCGGACTGACACCCAGTTGCACGCCCTGCAGGCCGAATTGTGTGGCCCGGTCCTCGTCTTCCGAAAAGGGCAGCGGATCGATCACACTCAGGCGAATGTTGCCGTCGGCTTCGCTTTCGAATTCTTCCAGCATCTCGCGTACCCGGTCTGCATAACTGCGCAGGCTCGGCATGGATTCAGAGGCCTGGTCGGAGAAATAGAAGTAGAGATTGATCGGTTCATCGAGTCCTTCCAGCAAATTAAGCGTGCCGTCCGACAGGGTGTACAGGTTGTTCTCCGTCAGGTCGATTCGCCAGCCTTTAAACAGCTGATTCGTAATCGATACGGCGACGATAAAGGCGATCCCCAGCAGGGCCAGGCTCGTGGCGCTCAGGCGTTGTTGTGTCTTCGTGCTCATGGTCGACCCCTAATCCGCCTGTTTCCATTGCAGGATGATCGTATTGGCGTACAGGAATGTGCCAATCACCAGCCCGAAGTAAACGAGATCGCGGAAATCGATGACACCGCGAGAAATATTGGAGAAGTGCGACAGGAAGCTCAGCGACGCTACGGCATCCACAATGACTTGCGGAAGCCAGCCGCGAAAGACATCCAGCACCATCGGGAATCCGGAAAGCAGGAACCCGAAACAAACGACGATGCTGATGACGAAAGCGATCACCTGGTTGCGGGTAATTGCCGAAACACAGGAGCCGATGGCCAGGAAGCCACCGGCCATCAGGAGGCTGCCAATGTAAGCCGCGAAAATGGTGCCGTTGTCGGGGTCGCCGAGGTAGTTCACGGTGATCCAGATCGGGAAAGTCAGTGTCAGTGCGATACCGGTGAACGCCCAGGCTGCCAGGAATTTGCCGAGCACTGCCTGCCAGGGCGTTACGGGCAGGGTCATCAGTAATTCGACGCTGCCGGATTTCCGTTCCTCGGCCCAAAGGCGCATTGAAATGGCGGGCACCAGGAACAGGTACAGCCAGGGGTGGAAATTGAAGAACGACCTGAGGTCTGCCTGGCCCTGTTCGTAGAAACCACCCAGGTAGAAAGTGAAAGTGCCCATCAGGACGAGAAAGATCACGATAAACACGTAGGCCACGGGCGTTGCAAAGTAACTTTGCAGCTCTCGCCTGAAGATGGCTGAGATGATATTCATGCGTTTTCACCTCGCGTAATCTGCCGGAACACTTCGTCGAGGCGTCCGGCCTCGAGTTGCAGGCTTTCGACTGACCAGTCGTTCGACTGCACCAGGTTGGCGACGTCCTGCCAGGTCTGCATGTCTGCGCTGCCGGACCTGGCGACGGCGATAATGCTGCCGTGATCTCGATCGGATTCAGTGGTATCGACAGAGTCCAGCCGTTCGATGGCGGCGATGACTTCGTCGATGCCCGTGCCATCGCCGATCGTCAGCCGAACCGCGTTGTGATAGCGGGATCGACCCGCCAATGCGTGTGGCGTGTCATCGGCAAGGATTTCGCCATTGGCGATAATGATGGCGCGACTGCAGACCGCCTCGACCTCTTCAAGAATATGCGTCGAGATAACGATCAGTTTGTCCGCCGACATCGACCGTATGAGTTCGCGGACCTCATATTTCTGGTTCGGGTCGAGCCCATCCGTTGGCTCATCTAGGATCAGTACGTCAGGGTCATGCAGGATGGCTTGCGCAAGGCCCACCCTGCGCTTAAAGCCTTTCGACAGCGTTTCGATCGACTGCCCGAGCACTGGGCCGAGATGCAGCCGTTCTGCAACTTCTTCCAGTCGCTGTTTCCTTTTTCCACCCTGCAATCCGCGTATGTCAGCGATGAACTCCAGGAAGCCGCCGGGCGTCATCTCCGCGTAGCAGGGCGCGCCCTCAGGCAGGTAACCGATTTTCCGGCGGGCGGCGAGGCCGTCAGTTGCAATGTCATGGCCGCAGACCTCGGCTCGTCCGGCGCTGGGCGCCACGAATCCGGTGACCATCTTCATGGTCGTGGATTTACCGGCGCCGTTCGGACCCAGGAAGCCGAGTACCTCGCCAGGTTGGCATGTGAACGATAAGTCATTGACGACCGTATGCCGACCGTATCGCTTTGTCAGACCGTCAGTTTTGATCATGTTTTCGTCTTTGTATCGCCGGGCGATGTTCCGGCGCGGCTGCATTTTTTATCAAAAACCGTTTTCGGCTTCAACAGTAATGCAGGACATTGATTTTGTGCCGGTTTCGTCTACTGTAGTTCCCTTCCGGAGGGCAGAACAAGAACGGCGGGGAGAGCAGTATGGGGACGCGCAAGTGGTCGTTTGACTCGTTCGTATTGATCTTTTCAATCATAGTCATCGCGCAGTTGCTGGGCTACGTGATTCCACAGGGCGAGTTTGATCGCCAGCCCTATCCGGAAAACCCCAATCGTGAGATGGTTGTGGCCGGTACGTTTGACTACGCCGCCGCCGAAGACGAGGTGAGCCTGCCGCCCTGGCATTTCCTGGCGGCGATACCCAATGGTTTTGCTGCGGCACAGGAAATCATATTCCTGGTCTTCATTGCGGGCGGCGTGATCAAGATCCTTCGCGAAACCGGCGCAATCGACGCAGCGCTGCACCAGGCCGTCCATCGCCTCGGGTCCAGTCCGGGCACGTTAATTGCGGGTTGCCTCTTCATGTTTGGCACCGGTGCGTATTTCATCGGTATGGGCGAGGAATACGTGCCGCTCGTCCCGATAATCGTCAGTATGTGCCTGGCGATGCGCATGGATGCCATCGTCGCGATGGCAATGGTATGGGTGCCGTACGGCATCGGCTGGTCGACGGCTGGCACCAATCCATTCGGCGTTTTCATTGCACAAGACATCGCCGGTGTTCCGCTGGGGTCTGGTGCAGAGTTGCGGTTCATCATGATGCTCTGTTTCCTCGCCGTCGCGTTTCATCACATTTATCGCTATGCATTATCGGTGCAGCAGGACCCGTCAAGGAGCCTGGTCGCGCACATTGACTACAGCGAAGGATTCGACGCGCCCGAGGACACAACCATGTCTGCGCGACGCGTCGCCATCCTTGGCCTGTTTATTCTCGGTGTGATCGGCTTCGTGATGGGATCCAAGTACCTGGGCTGGTACATATCCGAGCTGCTCGCTGTTTTTATGGGAATCGGCCTGCTGGGTGCAGCCATCGGTGGCTTGTCCGCAGGCGAAACGAGCAGGGCCTTTATCAAAGGCGCTGCCGAGATGACTGCCGCGGCCCTGATCATTGGCTTTGCGCGCTCCATCGAGGTCGTTCTGACGGACGGGCAGATTATCGATACGATCATCAATGCAATCGCCGGCGTGCTCGTGAATTTCGGTGCCGAGGCGTCGGCCATCGGCATGCTGGTCGTGCAGACGATCTGTAACTTCTTTATTCCCTCGGGGTCCGGGCAGGCATTCGTAACGATGCCGATCATGTCGCCGCTGGCCACCCTGACCGGTGTTCCGCAGCAAACCGCGGTGCTTGCCTATCAGTTCGGAGACGGCTTCACGAACATGCTGGTGCCGACCAGTGCGCTGGTTATGGGTGCATTGGCACTCGGCAAGATCCCGTACGGTGCCTGGGTGCGCTTTGTGACACCGCTACTGC
The DNA here is from genome assembly GCA_964630795.1 of uncultured Woeseia sp. GTDB lineage: Bacteria > Pseudomonadota > Gammaproteobacteria > Steroidobacterales > Woeseiaceae > SZUA-117. The sequence continues at coordinate 8,576 of CAZVWF010000017.1, forward strand.
TGAAGCTGTTTGCGCTGGCGGTGGTGATTCTCATAATGACGGTGCACCTGGGTGATACGCTGGGGTTCCATCCCGGCACATAGACGCAATTCATTAGTGCATGATCGCTAGTCCGGCGATTCTGCGGCCGGCACAACGATGGTTCGACCGACGCCGCGGTCTCGCGGGTCGGCCGCCGGTATCAAGTCATCTCCGTCGCGCCAGATAACCTGGATATCGCCGAATTCCCAGCTGTGCGGTTCAACCCGGTAGCCGCGGTCGCCGAGTGCCGAGATGGTCTCGGACGGCAATGGATTAGCGATGCTCATCGTGATCAGGTCGGGCGGTAATAGCTGGTGATGAAAACGGGTCGCACCGACGGCATCGAGCGGCGTCATGCCAAAATCGATGACATTGACGATTGTCTGAAAAACCGACGTGAAGATTGTTGAACCACCCGGCGTCCCAACCGCCATCACGACATTGCCGTCCTCGATCAGCAAGGTTGGCGACATGGATGACAACGGTCGTTTGCCTGGCTGAATCTCGTTGGCAGTGTCGCCGATAACGCCATACACGTTGGGTACACCCGGCTTGGCGCTGAAATCATCCATCTCGTTGTTCAGCAGGAAGCCGGCGCCGGAGACGACAACACCGCTACCGAAACCCCAGTTGATCGTGTAGGTATTGGAAACCGCATTTCCCCAGGGGTCGATAATGGAGTAGTGCGTCGTGTTCGGTGACTCGAGTCCGGGGCCTACGCCATCCAGCGCCGAGATATTATCGGGATCGACTTCTTCTGCACGTCTCGCGATGTAGTCGTCGGTGATGAGGGCTTCGATATCCATGTCGAAATAGTCCGGGTCACCCAGGTATTCCGCGCGATCAGCAAACACGCGCTTCTCCATCTCCGCCACGAGGTGAATATACTGCGGGGAATTGTGCCCGACGTCGTTGAAATGGTGGGCCAGGTTGTCTTTCATCTTGAGCAGCTGAATCACCGCGAAACCACCCGAGCTCGGTGGCGGGGCGGAAATGACCTCGTACTGGCGCCAGTCTGCGCGCAGTGGATCGCGCCAGACGGCACGATAATCATCGAGATCCTCCTGTGTGATCAGTCCATTGCTGCGCGCCATCTCCGCAACGAGGAGCGCCGCCGTTTCGCCGCGGTAGAAATCGTCCGGCCCCGACGCGGCAATGCGACGCAGCGTGTCGGCCAGTTCCGGCTGACGGAATGCCTCGGTTGGATCGATATGCCCGAAGTACTCGCGGAAATTGGTCCGGTTCTCGAAACTGGGCAGCAGGCTGCGTACATCCTGCACGAGGATTTCAGCAGGCACGAATCCGTCTTCAGCCAGCCTGATTGCCGGCGCCACGAGGTCTCGCCATGGCAGTTTTCCGAAGCGTTGATGCGCTGCCCAGAAACCGGCAACCGTGCCAGGCGTGGCGACGGCCTGACCGCCGACCAGTGAGCTGTCCTCGATGACATCGCCGTTTTCATCGAGGTACATGTCCCGGTCACCGGCGAGCGGCGCACGTTCGCGGTAATCGAGAAAAGCCGGCTCACCTTCGTGCCAGATCGTCATGAATCCGCCACCGCCAATATTGCCTGCGTCGATATAGGTCACGGCAAGCGCGAAGCCCGTTGCAATCGCCGCATCCACGGCATTGCCACCGTTGCGGAGAATCTGCTCCGCAATATCGGCAGCCAAAGGATCCGGGATAGCCATGGACGCTGTTCTGGTCTGGGTTGCAGAAACAGGTGCGGCCGCCGGAACATTGTCCTGTTCGGCGGAACACGCAGCGACGATAAGTAACAGCGCGGTAACAAGGAAACGTCGGTATTGACTCATCAGGGGGTCCGGTACCAGTTGACGCCGTTGTCATCTCGCGACACGGCTATGCGATTTTCCTGCAGCAGGTAATTCAGATGGGCAATGGATTCGCCCGTTGCCATGATCAGGTTGTTGTTGTCGATCTTGCTCTTGAACAGCGCGGGAAACGTATCGACTGCGCGACGCGGTTCCCTGCAGATTTCTTCCAGCTTTCTAAGCCCGTCCAGGTGTTCGTTGATCAGTGCGTCCAGTCGTTCGTGCGCTCCGCGGAAGGGTTTGCCATGTGCGGGCAATACGAGCACATCTTCAGGTATGCGTTCCTTCAGGGACTGCAGCGAATCGAGCCAGTCGGACAGTGGATTGGCCTCGGGCTCGGTCGGGAATACGCTGACGTTTGATGAGATGGTCGGCAATAGCTGATCGCCTGAAATCAGCAGGTTCGATGCTGCCGAGTACAGGCAGGCATGCTCGGGGGAATGACCGCGGCCGACGATCACCTCCCACTCCATATCGCCGATGGCAATCCTGTCGCCGTCACGTATTCGGTGGTAGGACTCCGGCAATTCGTGGACGAACTTGCCAAACATGCCGAACATTCGATGATAGAAATCCATCTGCTGCGCCTCGAAGCCGGCGCTGCGATAGAAGCGAATGCCTTCCTCGGGCACCGGTCGACCGGTGTCGGCGACAAGGACCCTGGCGAGCAAATACTCGTCCCGCGTCATCCACAGTGGCACATCGAAACGATCGGTTAGCCAGCCGGCACAACCGATATGGTCAGGATGCAGGTGCGTAACCAGGACACGGGACACGGTGCTGCCATCCATGACAGTGTCGAACATGTGTTCCCAGGTTTGCCGGCATTCGTCGACGTCGACGCCGGTATCGACGATGCACCAGCCATCCTCGTCCTCGATCAACCAGAGATTGATGTGCGACAGCGAGAAGGGCAGATGCATTCGCAACCAGTGCAGGCCTGGTGCAATCTGCATCGTCGCGCCGGTCTCCGGCCGCCCGGAAAACTCGTAGCGGATGACTTCTTCTTTCGGAATAGCCTGCATTCGCGAATCATCTCACGGTCATAGCCCGAATGCTCTCTTGGATCGAATCGTTGAGCAGGTGTATCAGGCGGCGGCTTCCAGGCTGTGCGCTACCCGATATTGAAGAATTTCACCGATGCGTTCGGTTGATTATTGGTCTTAACCGCAGTCATCCCGGACATTTGCGCCGGTGGGCACCCCGTGACTCAGGGATCGCGAACCTTGTCCCATTCCTCGGTGGTCGCGACCATCGTCAGCACGTCGTAGCTGGCCACGATCTCATCATTCTGGTTTGTCACTTCCGTGTCCCAGCGCACCTCGCCGTAGCCCGAGCCCTCACGCAGGGTCTTTTGTTTGCAGGTCAGCCTGACCTTGAGCGAGTCGCCATGATTCACGGGTTGCGCAAAGCGGAGGTCGTCCACTCCGTAGTTCGCGAGAACCGGGCCGAAATCGGGATCCACAAAGAGTCCTGCCGCAAAGGAGACAATCAGGTAGCCGTGCGCAACGCGACCGTCAAAGAACGGATTTTTCTGCGCCGCTGCTTCGTCGGTATGCGCATAGAAGGTGTCACCGGTGAATTCGGCAAAGTGGTTGATGTCGTCCAGCGTGACCTCGCGTGACGCCGTATTGACGGTGTCGCCGATTTCGAGTTCCTCAAACGTTCGTCGAAACGGATGGACGCCGGGATCTTTTTCGTCTCCGCCTTTCACCCAGCGATTGCCGATGGCAGCCACCGTTGCCGGCGATCCCTGGATTGCGGTTCGCTGCATGTAGTGCAACGCACCACGTATTCCACCCAGCTCTTCACCACCCCCGGCGCGTCCCGGGCCACCATGCACGAGGTGTGGCAATGGCGAGCCGTGTCCGGTGGACTCGGCAGCACAGTGCCGGTTGATCACGATCATGCGGCCATGCCAGGGCGCCGTCCCAAGCACCAGCTCGCGCGCGACCGCGTTGTCATTAGTAATGATCGAGCCTGCGAGACTGCCGCCACCCAGGCGTGCAAGTTCAATCGCTTCGTCGAGATTGTCGTACGGCAATACCGTGCTTACCGGCCCGAATGCCTCGACGGAATGTACGCGATCGGCGTTGAGCGGCTTGTCGCAATGCAACAGGGTCGGCATGAAGAATGCGCCTTTCTCGGCGTCAGCATCGGTGACGTCAAAATCACTCTGATTGCCGAAGACCACCTCGGCCTCTGCCGAGAGCTCTTCGATCCTGGAGCGCACTTCATCGCGCTGACCGTGGCTGGCGAGTGCGCCCATGTCGACCTCTTTGCTCGCAGGATGACCGACCCGAATGTCGCCAAGCGCTGTCGACAGTTCCCTGACCACGTCCGCCGCCATGTTTGACGGTGCAATGATGCGTCGAATCGCGGTGCACTTCTGGCCGGCCTTGCTCGTCATCTCCCGCACGACCTCTTTAATGAACAAATCGAACTCGGCCGTTCCCGGCGTCGCATCAGGACCGAGAATGGACGCATTCAGGGAATCGGTTTCAGCGGTGAAGTGCACGGATTCCGACACGATGCGCGGGTTTTGCTGCAGCTTCTCCGCCGTGTTTTTCGATCCGGTGAAGGCGATGAGATCCTGGCAGTTCAGGTGGTCGAACAAGTCGCCGACACTGCCGCAGATCAACTGGACGGAACCCTCTGGCAGGATGCCGGACTCGACGATACGCCGGACCATCAGTTCAGTCAGGTAGGCCGTGCTCGACGCGGGCTTGACGATGGCCGGAACCCCGGCGAGCAGGCAGGGCGCAAGTTTTTCGAGCATGCCCCAGCACGGAAAGTTGTACGCGTTGATGTGTACCGCGGCCCCGTGACGTGGCGTGAACAGGTGTTGTCCGACGAAGGTTCCTTCGCGGGACAAAACCTCCGTGGGACCGTCGAGATAGACCGTATCGTTGGGCATCTCGCGACGACCTTTGCTCGAGTAGACGAACAGCGTCGAAATACCACCGTCGATATCAATCCAGCTATCGCTTTTCGTTGCCCCGGTTTCCGTCGACAGCGTATAGAAGTCCTTTTTCTGCTCCATCAGGAACTTCGCCAGGTCCTTTAACATGAAGGCGCGATCATGAAACGTGTATTGCCGCAGGTTGGCGCCACCGACCCGTCGTGCATAGTCGAGCATGCCGCCGAAATCGACGCCGTCGCTCGTTATGCTCGCGACCGTGCGTCCGTCGACCGCGCTCCTGAGTTCACGACCGTCGTCACTACCTTCGATCCACTGGTTTTCTGCATAGTTCTGGAGTTTCATGCGCAGGCTCCGGGGTCGTGGTGAGGTATCGGGGTTAGATAAGATACACAAAACACACGAAATTGAAAAAATCGGTGTCGCGATGTACGGTCATCAGCCACCTGGCAGGTAAGGACGCTGATTCGCAAGGTTATGTCGCTCGGAAGCGCAACAGATGCTCTCATCGGTGAATTTCGTGTCCGCCCGAAGCTCCGGGCGGGCTCACTGATCGTTACGGTCTTCGGCGATGCGATTGCACCGCGGGGCGGTACCGTATGGATTGGCAGTCTCATCAGGGTCCTGTCAGACTTTGGAATCAGCGAACGACTGGTTCGAACGTCCGTTTTCCGATTGACTCGCGACGACTGGCTGGAGGTCGACCAGGTTGGCCGGCGCAGCTACTACAGTTTGTCGAGCGATGGCGTAGAAGAGTTCAAACAGGCGACGGTGCGGATCTATGGCGATCCCAGGCAGTCCTGGGAGGGGGGCTGGTGTCTCGCTTTGCTCGCCGGGCTCGACGGTGAGCAGAAAGAGGCGATTCGCAAGGAACTGGCCTGGCTCGGTTTCGGTGCGATATCCGCCAATTTGCTCGCCCATCCAAAACCGGCATTAAATGAGCTCGAATCCGTTTTGCGTGACGCCGGACTGGACGACCAGGTGGTCCTGATGCGCGGCACGACCCTCGATCGCAAGCAGGATGACACCATGCGCGCGCTGGTCCACCGGCGCTGGAACCTGGACGAAATCGATCAGCGCTACGGCGCCTTCTTGGAACAATTCCGGCCTGTGTTTCGCGCCGCACGGCGGACAAAACAGGCAGACCCGCGCCTTGCTTTTCAGATTCGCACGTTGCTGATCCAGGAATATCGACACATCCTGCTGCGTGATCCCTTGTTGCCGGCCGAGCTATTGCCCACGGCCTGGAACGGCACAGCAGCCTATCAGCTCTGTCGCAATCTCTACGGCGCCGTGTATGCCGCAGCGGACGCGTTCATGAGCGACAATTTCGAAACGGTGGATGGCCCGTTACCGTCGCCAGCCCGCGAATTTTATCGCCGCTTTGGCGGTCTCGAGTAAAGGACAATTTCCGCATGAATGAGCAGGAGACTGCACGCAAGTGCCGCGACACCATGTGGCGAAATGACACAGCCTCCCGGGACATGGGTATGACGGTCGATGTCGACGGGCCGGGAGCCGCCAGCGCGCAATTCGAGGTCAAAGCGAACATGGCGAACGGCTGCGATATCTGTCATGGCGGCTACATTTTTGCACTGGCCGATTCGGCCTTTGCGTTCGCCTGCAATACCTATAACCGGGTGACTGTCGCTGCGGGTGCGACAATCGAATTCATTCGACCGGCGAGGGTAGGTGACCGGCTGACGGCAACCGCAAGCGAGGCACACAAGGGCGGGCGTACCGGCGTCTACGATATCCAGGTGACCAATCAGGACGGCGACCTGGTCGCGATCTTCCGGGGACGGTCCTATGCGACTCGCGAGCCTGTGTTCGATGCTGGCGAGAAAAGCGATACATAATAAATTGAAAGTCTTGTAAAAATGTGACACATTGGAACCACGCAGTCTGAGAGCTGCGGAGGTAGCTTATGTACACGCAAGGACTCGATCAGAAATCCGCTGCGCCGGAACCCGCCGCCAAACCTGAACCGGCGGAGCAGGCGGCCCGTTTCCAGGCTCGCGTTGATGCCGAAGACAAAATTGAGGCCAAGGACTGGATGCCGGATGCCTACCGGAAGACCCTGATTCGTCAGATCTCCCAGCACGCGCACTCTGAAATCATTGGTATGCAACCTGAAGGCAACTGGCTTACCCGGGCGCCAACGCTACGGCGCAAGGCTATCCTGTTAGCCAAAGTGCAGGACGAAGCTGGGCACGGTCTCTATCTGTACAGCGCGGCAGAGACGCTCGGTATCTCGCGCGATGAAATGGTGGGCCAGTTGCTCGACGGCACGGCAAAGTATTCGAGCATCTTCAATTACCCGACGCTGACCTGGGCCGATATCGGCGCCATTGGCTGGCTTGTCGATGGCGCAGCCATCATGAACCAGATTCCGCTTTGCCGTTGCTCCTACGGCCCGTACTCGCGTGCCATGATTCGCATATGCAAGGAAGAGAGTTTTCACCAGCGGCAGGGTTACGAAATCATGGTGGATCTCTGTAAAGGTAGTGAGGCGCAGAAAGCGATGGCGCAGGACGCCCTGAATCGCTGGTGGTGGCCCTCGCTGATGATGTTCGGGCCGAGTGACAAGGACTCCAGACATTCGGCCCAATCGATGGCCTGGAAGATCAAGCGATTTTCGAACGACGAGCTGCGCCAGAAATTTGTGGACGTCACCGTGCCACAGGCCGAGTTCATTGGATTGCGGGTGCCAGACGACGATCTCGAATGGGATGAGAAGAGCGGCCACTATCGCTACGGAGATATCGACTGGCAGGAATTCCTTGACGTGCTGGCCGGCAACGGTCAATGCAATCGTGAACGCATGGCGACGCGCCGCGCCGCGCATGACAATGGCGCCTGGGTCCGCGAAGCGGCACAGGCTTACGCCGCAAAACAGGCAAAGCGGGCCGCGGCCTGACGTCGCTCGCGTTTTAACGCAGGAATTAGACCATGAAAAATGACTGGCCTTTATACGAGGTATTCATTCGCGCCAAATCGGGCTTAAGCCATCGGCACGCCGGCAGTGTGCATGCCGCTGATGACCAGATGGCGCTCGATCATGCCAGGGACGTATACACGCGTCGAAATGAAGGCGTGAGTATCTGGGTCGTTCGTTCGGAGCAGATCGTCGCGTCCGACCCGGCAGAGACCGATGCCTTCTTCGAGCCGGCGAAGGACAAGGTCTATCGTCACCCGACGTTCTATGACATTCCTGATGGCGTCGAGAATATCTGAGGCGTGCAGAATATGAATAAAGAAGACGCCTTACTGACTTATACCTTGCGTCTCGGGGACAATGCGCTGGTCCTGGCACAGCGGCTGATCGAGCTCGTTGCGCACGGGCCCGAGCTCGAGGAAGAGATGGCCAATGCCAACTTCTCCCTCGACTTCCTGGGCCAGGCGCGCATGTTTTATTCGCTCGCGGGTGAACTCGAAGGTAATGAGCGCACGGAAGACGATTTCGCCTATATGCGCGACGAACGCGAGTTTTGCAGCTTCCTGCTGGTCGAACAGCCGAATGGCAATTTTGCCGACACGATCGCGCGCTCCGTATTGTTTGAAGAGTTTTACCTCGCGCAACTCGAAGCGCTCGAGCATTGCACCGAGCCACGGCTTGCGCAGGTCGCGGCGCGGGCCGTCAAGGAGATTCGTTACCATCGGAGACACAACTCGACATGGTTGGTTCGCCTGGGTGATGGCACCGAGGCCAGTCATGCCAAGGCGCAGGCGGCCATCGACCGCCTGTGGCGCTACACCGGCGAGATGTTTGCAGGTGACGAAGTCGACGACATCCTGCGGGACGAATTCCACGGGCCTGATCTGGCGCGCATCGAGGCTGCGTGGCAGGAGGGCATAGCCGGGATTCTTGCCGACGCCCGACTGGAGACGCCAGAGGCGCAATGGATGGACGAGGGTGGCCGGCGCGGCCGACACTCCGAGCACTTCGGTCCGCTGATCGCGGAAATGCAGTACCTGCAACGGAGCTATCCAGGCCTGAACTGGTAGTCCGATTCTCGCAATGATCCGTGAATTCCAGATCTGGACGTGGCTTGAGGATATTCCCGATCCGGAGATCCCGGTCGTTAGCGTTGTGGATCTCGGCATCGTGCGAGGCGTTGTGCTGGATGACACCACGGTTGAAATCGAAGTGGCGCCAACCTATTCGGGCTGCCCGGCAACCGAGGTTATCGAGGAGAGTATCGTCCGCGGCCTGAGCGAAAAGGGTGTTGATGAGGTATCGGTCAAACGGGTCCTCAGTCCGCCGTGGACGACAGAGTGGATCAGTGGCGCTGGCCGGGAAAAACTGCGCGCCTGCGGTATCGCGCCGCCGGAGCAAAGTGGTGGCAAGCGCGCGTTGATGGGTAAACCGGATGTCGCATGTCCACGTTGCGGATCGCGGCAGACGACCGTCGTTAGCGAATTCGGTTCGACGGCCTGCAAGGCTTCCTGCAAATGTGACGAATGCCTCGAGCCCTTCGAATATTTTAAATGTATTTAGACAAGAACACGGCACCCGGAATCAAGGCATGCGCAAGTACCATCCACTGATTATTGTTCAGAAACAGAATGAAACGCCGGA
>CAZVWF010000017.1:18027-36063 GCA_964630795.1 uncultured Woeseia sp.
ATTACGCCTGTTCTCTCGATCGTGCGGACGACGCTGGAGCGGGAGCCGTCCTCCCGTGTTGTCTTGTTCTATGGCAACCGTCGCCAGCGCACGACGATGTTCATCGATGAACTGTCGGCGCTGAAAAATCGATTCCCGGAGCGTTTGCAACTGTATTTCCTGTTTAGCCAGGAAGACCAGGAATTCGACATCTTCAGCGGACGACTGGACGAGTCCAGGATTCCGCAGTTAATGGAGTCCTTTTGCCAGGGCATGCAGCCCGATGAGGCATTCATATGCGGGCCGGACACGATGATCGACACTGTGCAGGCGGCGCTGATCGTTGCCGGCATGGCGGAGACCCAGATCCAGGCTGAAAGCTACGGTGTCCCGCGAGACAAGAAGAAAACACCACCGCCTGTGACCGTTGCCGGCGACAAGCTGGCAACGATCGACGTGATCATGGATGGGCACAAAAGGACGTTCGACATGCCAGTGGATTCGCCCAACATCGTCGACGCAGCAGCTGACCAGGGAATCGAATTACCTTATTCCTGCAAAGGGGGTATCTGCGGAACCTGCCGCACGCATGTTCGGGAAGGCGAAGTCTCGATGGCCACAAACTACGGGCTCGAGCCCTGGGAGGTCGAGAAGGGATTTGTTCTTGCCTGCCAGTCCGTTCCGGTTAGCGCAAAGCTGCTTATTGATTACGACAAGACCTGATCGGCGAACGTCTGATCGGTGTTTTATTGTTGCAGCGCAGCAGAAAAATCGCTGGTGATTGTCGAGCAGTCCGTCGGGCAGTCCGGTAAACTACGCTCTCATTGTACGCTGCTTCGACTCTACATCCTGCATTACCAACACATCTAAGAAACGTGCCGGAGAGCATATGACTCAGTCTGTAGAAACCGGTAGCCCGGACGGTTGCCCGCCCGGCCGCAAGACCTCGTATAGCTATGAGGAATTATTACAATGCGGGCGTGGTGAACTCTTCGATCCGGACAGCGCAAAGCTGCCCTTGCCGGATATGCTGATGACCGATCGAGTGACACGCATCGTCAACAATGGCGGTAAGTTCGGTAAAGGTGAAATTATTGCCGAACTCGACATCAATCCGGACCTGTGGTTCTTCAAGTGCCATTTTGACGGTGACCCGGTAATGCCGGGCTGCCTCGGGCTCGATGCGCTCTGGCAACTCGTTGGCTTCTTCCTGGTTTGGTCAGGGTCGATGGGGCGCGGCCGCGCGCTGGGCGCGGGCAAGGTCAAATTTACAGGTCAGGTCCTGCCGACCTCGAAGCTCGTCACGTTTCACCTGCACATCAAGCGCTTGATTACGCGCAAACTTGTTCTCGCAATCGCGGACGGAACCGTTTCCGTCGACGGCCGCCAGATCTACGAAGCTGAAGATCTGCGTGTCGGTTTATTTACATCCACTGACGAATTTTAGGAGCCAATGTGCGTCGCGCAGTCATTACCGGTATCGGGGCCGTTTCCTGCCTGGGCAATAGCCGGGACGAAATCACCGAATCCCTGAGGGCCGGACGGTCCGGCATTCGTTACAACGAGTCCTACGAGGAAATGGGGCTGCGGAGCCGGGTAAGCGGTTCCGTCGATATCGATACAAAGGAACACATCGATCGCAAGGTGCTGCGTTTTATGGGAGATGCTGCTGCGTATGCTTATGTCGCGATGCAGCAGGCGGTCCTCGACTCCGGACTCGAGGAGTCCGATGTCTCGAATCCGCGAACCGGGCTGATCGCGGCGTCCGGCGGCGCGTCCAGTGCCAATATCGTTTTGAGCGCGGATACGCTGCGTGAAAAAGGTGTTCGCCGTATCGGTCCCTACATGGTCCCGAGAACCATGGGGAGTACTGTCTCCGCCTGTCTCGCCACGCCGTTCAGGATCAAGGGCGTCAATATGTCGATTACGTCTGCCTGTGCCACCAGCGCACATTGTATCGGCGCTGCATGGGAGCAAATTCAGCTCAACAAGCAGGACATTGTGTTCGCCGGCGGCGGTGAGGAAGAACACTGGACACTCGCCAGCCTGTTCGATGCGATGGGTGCCCTGTCGACCAGGTATAACGACACGCCCGAACGTGCATCGCGCACTTATGACCAGGACCGTGACGGCTTCGTGATTGCCGCCGGGTCGGGCATGGTCGTGGTCGAAGAACTGGAACATGCGAAGGCGCGCGGCGCAAAGATCTACGCGGAGATTGTTGGTTTCGGGGCAACATCAGACGGTCACGACATGGTGGCGCCGAGCGGCGAGGGTGCGGTGCGCTGCATGCAGCTGGCGCGCTCGACCACCGACGAGCCTATCGATTACATCAATACCCACGGCACCAGCACCCCGGTGGGCGATACCAAGGAGCTCGAAGCGATTCGGGAGGTGTTCGGTGATGACATACCGGCATTCGGTTCTTCGAAGTCGTTGTGCGGGCACTCACTGGGGGCAACCGGCGCACAGGAAGCCATTCATTGCCTGCTGATGATGCAGGACGATTTCATCGCCCCGTCCATAAACGTCGACAATCCGGATCCCGCAGTGACGGGCATGCCGTTGGTCACCGAACTGGTCAGCAATGCCGGATTGAAAACAACGATGACCAACAGCTTTGGCTTCGGTGGCACCAATGCGACGCTCGTCTTCCAGAAAGCCTGACCAGACCATGAGTATCGAGACACTGAGCGAGCATGGCGCGTTCGGCGGCAAGGTCGGCTTCTACCGGCACGCATCGGCCGCCAATCGCTGCGAAATGCAGTTTTCCGTATTTGTCCCGCCCCAGGCCAGCGATGGCCCGGTTCCCGTCCTTTACTATCTCGCCGGGCTTACCTGCACCGAAGAGACCTTCATGATCAAGGGTGGTGCGCAGCGACTCGCTGCCGAGCTTGGCCTTATGCTGGTCGCGCCGGACACCAGTCCGCGTGGCGACGACGTGCCGGACGATCCGGAAGGTGCTTATGATTTCGGACTGGGCGCGGGCTTCTATCTCAATGCGACTGAGTCACCGTGGAATACGCATTACCATATGTATGACTACATCACGCTCGAGTTGCCCGCATTGGTCACAGCGGAATTCCCTGCCGACAATAGTCGTCAGGGCATCACGGGTCATTCGATGGGCGGTCATGGCGCCTTGACCATCGGACTGAAGAATCCTGAACTGTTCAGGTCAATCTCGGCATTTGCGCCAATCTGCAACCCGATCAATTGTCCCTGGGGCCAAAAAGCACTCGGCAACTATCTCGGTGCCGACGAGGCACGCTGGAATGAATACGACGCGACCGAACTTGCGCGTTCCGTAGAAACAATGCCGCAACGTCCAATACTCGTCGACCAGGGAATGGCTGATCAGTTTCTCGAACAGGAGCTGCACCCGCAGTCACTCGAGGCGGCGTGTGCAGAGCGAGGAATCGAAGCCGAGTTTCGGCGGCACGACGGCTACGACCACGGTTACTATTTCATCGCTTCATTTATGGAAGATCATCTGCGCTTTCACGCCGGTTTTCTATCGGATTAAAGCACTCCACTTCACGCCCGTCTTCTGACTTTCCGGCTGACGATATCGACGCGTCGGCAGTCTGTATACCTGTGGATTTCTTCGCTCTATCCAGTTAGTTGCAGTCGCAATCGACCCTTCAGGAAGCCGGTCGTAAACAGGGATTAATACGTATTCCAAGTGCAATGATCGACCTTATACTCGTTCCCGGCTACAGCGAGAAGACGTGGCCGAGCAAGAAGAATGTTTCTCATCAATAAGCGGGTCGGGTTATATGATTCATAACTTTTCCGGGACACACTGGGTCGCTGTCCCCGGAGCATTTGTAGCACTACTTTTCCTTAGCTGGTCCGAAGCAACTCTCGCCCAGGACCCGGGCGAAGAAGCATTCAACACAACGTGTATCGCTTGCCATACGATTGGCGGCGGTGATTTGCTCGGCCCGGACCTGGCCGGTGTTAACGAGCGGCGCCCCCAGGAATGGCTGGAACAGTTCATAAAATCGTCCCAGACACTCATCAACAGTGGAGACGCCGAGGCAGTTGCACTCTATGAGGAGTACAACAATCTGCTCATGCCGGATGCTTTTTTGTCGGACGAGCAGGTGCGCCAGGTATTGACTTACATAGCGCTCCAGAGTGCGGGACAGCCAGCTTCAGCCGAAGCTGTGGCTGAAACTGAAGAAGCGCCGGTCGAGCCTGCCTCGGAGGAAGATATTCTTGCTGGTCAGGAAATGTTCCAGGGCACGATTCGATTCGAGAATGGTGGTGCCGCGTGCAACGCCTGCCACACCGTCAGAGACGATGCGGTCATGGGTGGCGGTATCCTCGGAGCGGAGCTCACCAACGCGTTTTCCAGGATGGGTCGTGCAGGTGTTGCGTCAATACTGGGCAGGGCGCCGTTCCCGGTGATGCAGGCCGCTTATCAGGACAAAGAGCTGACCGAATTGGAAGTAACGCAGTTGGTGGCGTACCTGGAGTTCGCCGATTCCGAGGAGTACCACCAGCTGCCGAGAGACTATGGAATGGGACTGTTCGTCAGCGGCGTAGTCGGGTCCGGCATCCTCTTCGCATTTTTTGGCTTCACCTGGCGCCGCAGGAAGCGCGGCTCTGTGAACCAGTCAATCTATGACCGGCAGATAAAGTCGAGTCTGGACAGAAATACGTGACAGCACCAATAAACAAGTCGAGTAGGCGGACAGTATGAGCTGGATCAAAGACATCATTTCACCGGAAACCCGGAGCTGGGAGGAGTTTTACCGAAACAGATTCCAGCATGACCGGATTGTCAGAAGCACGCACGGCGTCAACTGTACTGGCGGCTGCTCGTGGCAAATCCATGTCAAGGATGGCATTGTCGTCTGGGAAACCCAGCAGCTCGATTATCCGCTGCTGGAAGACTCGCTTCCGCCTTACGAACCTCGTGGGTGCCAGCGAGGTATCTCGTTTTCCTGGTATCTCTACAGCCCGTTGCGCATCAAGTATCCGCTCATCCGCAGCGCACTTCTCGACGCGTATCGTGAAGAAAGGAAGAAGACGAACAACCCGATGCAGGCATGGGAGTCGTTGCAGGCGAACGAAGAGAAGCGCAGGAAATACCAAAAGGCGCGGGGCAAGGGCGGATTTCGACGTGCCAGCTGGGAAGAAGTGCTGGAGATTATGGCTGTTGCCAACATTTATACAGCGAAGAAGCATGGGCCGGATCGGGTCATCGGCTTCTCGCCGATTCCTGCGATGTCGATGTTGAGTTATGCCGGCGGTTCGCGGTTCCTGCAATTGTTTGGTGGCGTAAACTTAAGTTTCTACGACTGGTATTGTGACCTGCCGACCGCATTCCCGGAGATCTGGGGCGAGCAGACCGACGTTTGCGAAAGCGCGGACTGGTACAACTCCAAGATGATTGCCGACATGGGCGCCTGTCTGAACATGACTCGTACGCCGGATTGTCACTTCTTCGCAGAATCCAGGCACAACGGCACCAAGGCTGTCGTATTCTCACCGGACTTCTCGCAGGTCTGTAAATACGCGGATCAGTGGGTACCGCTACACGCAGGTAGTGACGGCGCATTCTGGATGGCCGTCTCGCACGTAATCCTGAACGAGTTTCACTACAAGAATAAGACTCCTTATTTTATAGACTACGTCAAGCAATACACTGACAGTGCCTTGCTCGTAAAAGTCGACAGCGTGGACGGGACATTCCGCCCGGGTCGCATGCTGCGCGCGAATGAGCTTCCCCAGCACAAGGATATTGACAAAGGTGACTGGAAGTTCGTATCCGTCGATGACAATGACGGCAGGCACGTGGTGCCGAAGGGTTCGATGGGGCATCGCTGGGGAGATACGCCGGGCAAGTGGAACATGAAACTCGAGGACTCCGTGGACGACAGTCCGTACGATCCGACGCTCTCGTTCCTGGACAAGCATGACGAAGTTATCCAGACCGAGTTCGTCGAATGGGGCCTCGACAATAGGGCCCTGCGTGGGGTTCCAGTTCGAAAGATCACGACGTCCTCCGGCGATGTTGAGTATGTCACGACAGTCTATGACCTGATGATGGCCCAGTATGGTGTGAATCGGGGTCTGGCAGGCGAATACCCGGACGACTACAGCGACAAGGACGCTGCCTATACGCCGGCCTGGCAGGAAATATTCACAGGCGTCGATGCCAATACCGTTCTGCAGTTTGCAAGAGAGTGGGCGAATACCGCCAATGACACCAAGGGCAAATGCATGATCATCATCGGCGCCGGTATCAATCACTGGTACCACGCCAACCTGATGTACAGGGCGGGCGCTATGGCACTGATGTTGTCCGGTTGCGTCGGCAGAAACGGCGGTGGCCTGAATCACTATGTCGGACAGGAAAAACTGGCGCCAATGGACTCCTGGAGCGGGCTGGCATTCGCAAAAGACTGGCAAGGCGCGGCGCGGCTCCAGCAGGCACCGTTGTGGCACTACATCAACACAAGCCAATACCGGTACGACGGGCAGTTTTCGAAGTACAACACGGTTCCCGTCAACGAGATGACGGAAAAGCATACGGCTGACACGATTTTCAAATCAGTACGCAATGGCTGGATGCCTTATTACCCTCAATTCAAGCAAAACACGCTCGATCTTGGCCGGGAGGCCGTAGAAGCGGGTGCGACTGACGATGCGGCGATCGCCAACAGCGTTCTGGAGAAGCTGAAGTCGAAAGATGTCGAATACTCCGTGGCCGATCCGGAAGCGCCGGAAAACCATCCCAGGGTCTGGTACATCTGGCGAGGAAACGCGATCGTCGGCAGCATGAAGGGACACGAATACTGCCTGAAGCATTATCTCGGCACGCATTCGAATGGTATCGCCCAGGACTCCGAAGACCATACTGAGGAAGTGAACTGGCGGGACGTGGCTCCGGAAGGAAAGATGGACCTGGTCGTCGATCTCAACTTCCGTATGGATTCGTCGGCACTCTATTCCGACATCGTGTTGCCTGCCGCGTCGTGGTACGAAAAAGCGGACATGAACAGCACGGATCTGCACTCATTCATCCACCCGCTGTCACAGGCTGTCTCGGCTGTCTGGGAGTCGAAGACTGACTGGAATATCTTCCGCGACCTGGCGAAAGCAACGAGTGAGATGGCGGAAAAATACCTGCCGGAGCCACAGAAGGACATTGTGTGCCTGCCGCTGTCTCATGACACCGCGGACGAGGTCACTCAGCCGACAATCAAGGACTGGTATACGGGCGAGACGGATGCCGTTCCGGGCAAATCGATGCACAAACTCGCAGTCGTCGAGCGTGACTACACGAAGATCTACGAGAAGTTCATCACGCTTGGCGACAACATTAAAAAGACCGGCCTGGGCGCACACGGTAATCACTATGTGTGTGATGACGTCTACGACGAGATGGTCGAGTCCAATCATTACCCGGTCAGGAAACTGGGCGGGAAAACCTATCCTTCGATTGAAGAGGACGTCGATGCGGCTAACGCCGTGTTGCACCTATCCACGCTGACCAATGGCAAGCTGACGGTCAGGGCGTACGAGAACATGGAAAAGAAGACCGGCCTGGATCTTGTCGATCTGGCTGCCGGTAGTGCAGACGTACACCTTCGATACGAAGATCTGCAGGCCCAGCCGAGACGCTATAACACTTCACCGTTGTGGTCGGGATTGATGAACGATGGCAGGGCCTACGCACCCTATACCTATAACTACGACAAACTTGTGCCCTGGCGAACGCTCACTGGACGCCAGCATTTCTATCTCGATCATGAAATGTATATCGGCTACGGTGAAAACCTGCCGACCTACAAGCCGTCGCCGAAACCCGAGTTGTACGGCGACCTGAAGGAAACGCTGAAAGACGGCGAGGCTCTGGTGCTCAACTACCTGACGCCGCACGGAAAGTGGCACATCCACTCGACATACATGGAAAACCTCCGGATGCTGACCTTGTCGCGTGGCTGTGAGCCCTGCTGGATGAGCGAGGTAGATGCGGAGAAGCTCGGCATCAAGGACAACGACTGGGTCGAGGTTTACAACGACCACGGTGTTTATTGCACAAGGGCGGTAGTCAGTGCCCGTATTCCGCGCGGCGTCTGCATCGTCTATCACGTGCCGGAACGTACAACCGGCATTCCCAAGTCTCAGGAACGAGGCAATCGGCGCGCAGGAGGTCACAACAGTGTGACCCGCATCCACCTGAAGCCGAACTACCTGTGCGGCGGCTACGGTCAGTTCAGTTATCACTTTAATTACTGGGGACCGATTGCACCGAACAGGGACACACACGTGACGGTCAAGAAGATGGACAAGGTCGTCTGGTAACTCGAACTAGTATTAGAGGTAGGTAGATATAAAGATGGACATACGATCTCAAATCTCGATGGTGTTTCACCTGGACAAATGTATCGGTTGCCATACCTGTTCAATTGCTTGCAAAAACATCTGGACAGATCGCAAGGGTGCCGAATACCAATGGTGGAATAACGTCGAAACCAAGCCTGGAACAGGATATCCGGGAAAATGGGAAGACCAGGATATCTACAAAGGTGGCTGGGAGAAGAAAGGCAACGGAAATGGTGCCGACGATGTCGGTGAAATCAGGCTGAAAGGGGCCGGCAAGAACAAGCTGGGCAATATCTTTCACAATCCGAATATGCCGGTCATCGACGACTATTACGAACCGTTTACCTACAAATACCTCGACCTGATCGAATCGCCGGCCAGTGATGACCAGCCGACCGCGCGTCCTGTGTCGCTGATCGACGGTAAACCCATCGACATCAAGATGGGACCGAACTGGGACGATGATCTCAGCGGATCGCCCGACTACGCGAGAAACGATCCGAACCTCAAGAAGCTGTCACCCGAGGAACAGGAGGCCATGTTTCAGCTGGAGAGGATGGCATTTTTCTATCTGCCCAGAATCTGCAATCACTGCCTGAACCCGGGCTGCGTCGCATCCTGCCCCTCCGGCGCGTTATACAAGCGCGGCGAAGATGGCATCGTGCTGGTCAACCAGGATGTCTGCCGAGGCTGGCGAATGTGCGTGACCGCCTGCCCGTACAAGAAGACCTACTACAACTGGCATACCGGCAAGTCGGAAAAATGCATACTCTGCTTCCCACGAATCGAGGCTGGACTGGCACCAGCCTGCATGCACTCCTGCGTCGGCAGAATTCGATACCTCGGCGTCATTCTTTATGATGCAGACAAGATAGAGGAAACCGCGCGCGCTCCGGAAAGTGAACTCGTTGACCGGCACATGGACATCATGCTGGATCCGTTTGACCCCGATGTCATCGAGGCCGCCAAGAGTAACGGCGTCGCAGACTCGACGATCCGTGCAGCGCAGGCCTCTCCTATCTACAAATTCGTAAAAGAGTGGGGCATGGCGTTGCCGCTGCATTCGGAATTCCGGACACTGCCGATGCTCTTTTACGTGCCACCACTATTGCCTGTCATGGCGACATTGAGCAAGACCAAAAATGAACAGGCCAAAAAGCTTGGTGCTGTTACCAAGCATTGGGATGATGACTGGCTGTACGACACCAGCACCGAGGAGTTGTTTGGCAGCATCGACGATTCCCGTTTCCCACTCGAATACATGGCGAGCCTGTTTAGTGCCGGCGATACCGGGAAGGTGAGAGATCGCCTGGTGAAGTTAATGGCTGTCAGGGTCTACAGGCGGCACAAGACTGTGGGTGATGTCACCGAAGAAAAGGCGCAGCGTGCACTTGATGATGCCGGGTTGACGGCTGAAATGGCGGACGGCATCTACTACCTGACTTCCCTGGCAAAATTTGATGATCGATTCGTCATTCCTGCCTCCCACCGGGAGCAGGCGATGGAAATGATGGAGTTCACCGGCGACACGAAAGGCAGCACCGGGTTCGGATTCAAGCGCGGTACGGCTGAAAGGGGACTATAGGGTGGAGAACCGCAGTCATTACAATCTGCTGGCGGGTTTACTCAAGTATCCCGAGGCTGACTATCCGCAGAAGGTTAAAGCCATCAGGGAGGGTCTTGCCGGCCAATACCCTGCGGCTTGTGAGGAAATCGATCAATTCCTGGCACTCCTTCCTGCGAACGACCCGACCAAGATGCAGGAACTCTATACGCGCTCTTTTGACGTTCAGGCGATGACTACGCTGGATGTCGGTTATGTCCTGTTCGGAGATGACTATAAAAGAGGTGTCCTGCTGGCCAACCTGAACGGCGAGTACCGCGATGCGGAAATCGACACAGGTACCGAATTGGCGGATCACATTCCAAACCTGTTGCGGTTGATGGCAGTGATGCGGGATGAGGAGCTGCTCCGCGACCTGGCGTATGCCATCCTGGCGCCGGCCCTCCTCGAAATGATTCGTGAGTTCTCGCCCGAGCGTATAGAAGAAAGAGACAAGTCGTACAAAAAACACTACAAGACGCTCATCGAGACACCTGCCGCCAGCGTGAATGCATTCACACTGTACCGACATGCACTCAAAGCCCTGTACTCCGTACTGAAAGCTGACTTCTCGCTGATAGAAGAGATGCCGCTTAAACGCTCAAATGATTTTCTGGCTTCGGTGACCCAGGAAAATGAAATTGAGGATCGCGCAACCGCTCACTAGTGAGCAAGAGGACATCCTATGAATTCGTTGGACTATTTCTTTTTCTCGGCTTATCCCTACGTTGCGATCATGGTGTTCCTGGTAGGTTCAATTTACCGGTACCGGGAAAAAGGCTTCAAAGTCACCAGTCTTTCTGCCCAATTCCTTGAGGGCAAGCAGGGATTCTGGGGTACCGTACCCTTCCACTGGGGCATCCTTTTGGTGTTTCTGGGCCATCTCGTCGCCTTTGCGTGGCCGCAAGGTGTTTTGGCATGGAACAGTGATCCGACCCGCCTGATCATTCATGAAGGCCTCGGATTTACTTTCGCGGTTGCGATCGTGGTAGGCCTCATCGGACTGATCATTCGTCGGCTGACTCACCCGAGGCTGAAGATGGTGACGACCAGGATGGATCTGTTCGTCGAGTTTTTTCTCCTGGCGCAGGTCATCCTCGGGTGCTGGATTGCGCTGGGGTATCGTTGGGGATCGTCATGGTTCGCTGCCGACCTGTCCCCCTACCTGTGGTCGATCTTCACGTTTAGTCCGAAACCAGAGGCTGTGCTCGCGATGCCGCTGGTGATCAAACTGCACATTATCGGCGCGTTCTCGATTTTCCTGATCTTTCCCTTCACGCGACTGATTCACGTCCTCGTAGCACCATTTCATTACCTGTGGCGTCCATACCAGGTTGTCATCTGGTATTGGGACAAGAAGCGTGTTCGGGAGCCCAGCACTGCCTGGTCGGAAGCACGCCCCCGCAATAACTAGACCCCGAATCTACATTTTTAATTAGGCGAGGAAAGTCATGCACACTCTCGAAGACGTGCCCCGCTCGAAGCAAGCAAAGGCGCTGTCGACAAGTACGATTGCGTTTACGGCCTGCTTTGCTGTGTGGACGATTTTTTCAATCATTGGCATTCAGCTCAAGGCAGACCTGGGACTGAATGACACCCAGTTTGGTTTGCTGGTTGGTACACCGATCCTGACTGGATCATTGAGTCGAATCGTTCTCGGCATATGGTCCGATCAATACGGCGGGCGCGTCGTCTACTTCTTTGTCATGATATTCGCCGCGGCCGCGACGTTCCTTTTAACGATGACCGAAACCTACGTTATGACGCTCATTGCCGCACTGGGTGTCGGGCTTGCTGGCGGCTCTTTCGCCGTAGGCATCGCTTACGTCTCGACCTGGTATCCAAAAGAGAAGCAGGGGACGGCACTAGGGATCTTCGGCGTTGGCAACGTCGGCTCCGCCGTAACGACATTTGTTGCCCCGTTCGTACTGGTAGCGTACGGCTGGCACAGGGTCGCGATTGTCTGGGCCTCGGTTCTCGTCGTCATAGCAGTCTTGTTCTGGCTCCTGACCGAGGATGATCCGAACCTCCAGGAGAGGAAGGCCAAAGGGTTGAAACATCGGAGTCTCATCGAGCAACTTGAGCCACTCAAACACCTCCAGATCTGGCGCTTTGCGACCTATTACTTCTTTGTCTTTGGAGCATTCGTTGCCCTGGCACTGTGGCTGCCAAGGTACCTGGTAGGTGTCTATGATCTCGACATCAAGACTGCCGGCATTCTCACCGCGTTTTATGCGGTCCCAGCCAGCTTGTTTCGTGCCTACGGGGGCCACCTGTCCGACAAGTATGGCGCACGTGCTGTCATGTACTGGACCTTCGGTGTGTCTGTTATTTGCACCTTCCTGCTTTCGTACCCGGAGACCGACTACATCATCCACGGAATCGAAGGGCCCATCCAGTTCGCTACGCGGATGTCCCTGGTGCCCTTTGTCATTCTGATCTTTGTGCTCGGTTTCTTCATGTCGCTCGGCAAGGCCGCTGTGTACAAACACATCCCGGTCTATTACGCGGCCCACGTCGGTTCCGTCGGTGGCATGGTCGGTATGGTCGGCGGCCTCGGTGGCTTTTTTCTACCGATCGCATTTGGCGCAATGATTGATCTTACCGGCGTCTGGACGAGTTGCTTCATGTTGCTATTCCTGATCGTGGCCGTTGCGCTTGTCTGGATGCACGTGTCGATCCGACAGATGGAACGGGCAGCGCTGCCCAGAGAAGAGCGTGACAGGGGCGAGCTACCTGAAATCCACAAAGTGCGCCCGTGAGACACAGGGCGTAGGAACGAATCTCGATAATCGGGCGTACGTCAGCGAACGTAGCGTGCGGCCAACATGAATTCGGAGTGCAGTAATGGCGAGAGACATTGACCAATGGGAAGTGGAAGACGAGGGCTTCTGGGCCCAGACCGGTAAGACAATCGCCTCGCGAAACCTCTGGATATCCATTCCAAGCCTGCTGTGCGGATTCGCAGTCTGGCTGTACTGGGGAATTATCACGGTCCAGATGCTGAACCTTGGTTTCCCGTTTGCGCAGTCCGAACTCTTTACCTTATCGGCCATTGCAGGTCTCAGTGGTGCAACGCTACGTATTCCCAGTACGTTTTTCATCCGCATAGCCGGCGGTCGCAATACGATTTTCTTTACGACAGCGTTATTGATGTTACCGGCCATTGGCACCGGCTTCGCACTGAAAAGCGCGGATACCCCGTTGTGGGTATTCCAGTTGCTCGCCTTGTTATCGGGTTTCGGCGGCGGGAATTTCGCGTCTTCGATGTCGAACATCAGCTTTTTCTATCCGAAGCGCGTGCAGGGCACATCGTTGGGACTCAATGCCGGACTGGGAAATTTTGGCGTCACGACGATGCAGATACTCATTCCACTCGTGATGACGGTCGGCGTGTTTGGCGGCGAGTCGATGACACTGGTCAACAGCAGTGGCACGCTCGTAGGGAAAATACCAGCTGGAACAGATACTTACATACACAATGCCGGCTACATCTGGCTGATCTTCCTCGTGCCACTGGCATTCTTCGGCTGGTTCGGGATGAACAACATTGTGACCGAGTCGGTGACGCCGAAACCGGGAAACCCGATCTGGGCCATGCTCAAAATCTCGATGTTGCTTCTGATTGGCTTGTTTACCGCCAGTGTCGGACTCTACTTGTTGCTTCCCCCGCCCGTGGGTATCGGCTTGCTCAGCAAGTGGATTGTATTGCCGCTGGTCATCGTGGCTACGCTAATGCTCCTGAGATACCTGACGAGGGGTGAGTTACAGGCCAATTTGAAAAGGCAATTCAGGATTTTCGATAACAGGCACACCTGGGCGATGACAGTTATTTATACGATGACCTTCGGATCGTTCATTGGTTACTCTGCGGCGTTCCCACTTGCGATCAAGGTGATCTTCGGGTTTACGCACGTTGCGGGCCCGGAGGGCACACTCATACATGACACCGTTAACCCGAATGGTCCCAGTGCGCTGATGTACGCGTGGATGGGGCCGTTTATCGGTGCGCTGATCCGGCCGGTGGGAGGGTGGATATCAGATAAGGTTGGCGGTGCAAAGGTTACACAGGTTGTATCGTTAGTGATGATCGCCTCTGCACTCGGTGTCGCTTACTTCATGGCAGCCGCATACCGATCGGCCACCCCGGAGGAATTCTTCTGGCCGTTCTTTATCTTGTTCATCGTCTTGTTTACAGCAACTGGTGTTGGTAATGGGTCGACATTCAGGACGATCGCAATCGTGTTTGACCGGGAGCAGGCCGGACCGGCTCTCGGGTGGACTTCAGCAGTCGCCGCTTATGGTGCATTTATTATTCCCCAGGTATTTGGCGAGCAAATCAGCCTTACGACACCTGAATATGCGCTGTATGGCTTCGCTGTTTTCTACGCGATCTGTGTCGTCATCAACTGGTGGTTTTACCTGCGGCCGAACGCGTATGTGAAAAATCCCTGATTGCGCCAGGTCTTTCAGGTGATTAGTGCTATTGCCGTGTCAACGAGTGACTGGTCAGGTAGTAAGCGACGCCGATAAACCCGGCCCCACCAGTAACGTTTCCAACTGAGACCCAACCCAGGTTGTACAGGACGTTGGGCAAGGTGACCGAATCCGGGTGCTCCCCGAAGAACGATATGGTGAATATCGCCATGTTCGCGATACTGTGCTCATAGCCTGCCGAGACGAACGCAAACAGACACCAGAAAATCAATATGCACTTTGCCGCGTCGTTTCTCGTCTTTGACGTCATCCAGATCGCGAGGCAGAGCAGCCAGTTGCAGATGATCGCGCGCGCCAGCAGCTCGGTGACACTACTGTTCAGCTTCGTATCAGCAACACTGTGAACCAGGCTGGAGCCATTGTCGTTCCAGCCTCCACCGCCACCTAAAGAGAACAGGGTTGCGAGCATGACGGCGCCAAACAGATTGCCATACCAACAGATTATCCAGTCCCTGATCGCGGCGAAAAAACCGATCTTTCTGTAGAGAAACCCAAAGGTCATGAACATGATGTGGCCGGAAAACAATTCCGCACCGGCAAATATGATCAGTATCAGGGCAATGCCGAAAAAGCAGCCCATGATGAGGTTTCTGGATGCGGGTTCTGCATCATTACCCAGCGTGAGTATCAGTACGATTCCAACGCCGACGTACGCACCAGCCATCATTGTGGATACAAAGTACCCGGCTGGATTGCTCCTTAGATACTCGATTTTCTCTACCGCGATATCTGCGAACTCTTTAGTGGTATCTCTGTGCACATCGACTCCGTCGGCCAGGTTCAATGTTAGAACTGGCGCTCGTGTTGATTGCTCGTGCGGGGTGACCATTGCCTGGAGAAGCCGGTTGGCCGGACCGGGCATCGCGTCACTATCGAAACAGCCGGGACCGCCGTGCCAGGATTGATTTGTGGTGGTGTCGCGGAAGAAGATGCCGCAATTGTCTGGGGACCGCTTGCAGTAGCGATGCTGAACCTCAGGCGTCGTGAGATTCTGCGCGCGGATGAGGAAAGGTATCCGCGTCGTCCTCGCAATCTCTGCCATGTCCGGGTTCGAGGCAGGCGAAGTCTTTCTCTATCAAGATCGAAAGCGTGTCGCCTTCCGGTAAGTCCTGTTCCGCCATCAATGAAACGTCGTCTGTTGAGGCCCATCCGGAAACCGAGGACTCAGGCAAACAGACGACGAGGCCGCTGGCATCGAGATTCGCATGAATTGCCGCACCATTGGAAACATCGAGGCGGTAGTTCAGGGCGCCGTCCGGAAACCGGGTCTCCTCGACAATACTCTGACCGGCCGCAATCTGTTCTACCTCGCCCCGCTTCAATCGAAGGCGCAGTGTATTTCCTCGTATACGAAGCTTCATAAAATCATCCGGACCAGTTGACGCGCAAATTATAGCGAAAGGAGTGGTGAATTCCTCTTCGGTTTTTACCTAGCGGTTCCGGTGCTTTAATCGTGCATTATCCGGGTTCCAGCGCTCCTGGTGTGGTTCTGGTGTCGGCGAGACACTGACTCCGGGGTCAACGGTTTGCCGCCGTTATATACTCGTCACTCTCAAGCGGACGCAAAATGCAATGAATCTCCCAACCGACATTGCCGGCAAGTTACTGAATGCTTCACTGGATGCGATCGTCATTGTCGACAAAAACGGCGATATCAGCTATGTCAATGAGCAAGCGACCCGTCTGTTCGGCTATGAACAACCTGAAATGCTCGGCCAAAAGGTCGAGATCCTCATGCCTGACGGGTTTCGGAAAGATCATATAGAACACAGGGCGCGTTATGCGAAGTCGCCGAGATCCAGACCGCTCATATCCGGGACAAGCCTGCAGGGCCGGCGTAAGGACGGGCAGGCGTTTGAGGCAGATATCGCGCTGACGCCCGTTCAGACAGAGGCCGGCCTCCTTGTCGTCAGTACGATTCGTGACATCTCCGCCGACAACACCTCGGAGGCCTACTTTCGCAATGTCCTGGAGTCTGCGCCCGATGCGATGATCATCATGGATCACTTCGGCAAGATAACGGTCGTCAACGGTCAGGCGGAAAAGATGTTTGGCTACGATCGCGACGAGCTGCTGGGGCAGGAAGTCGAGATATTGTTGCCTGAGTCGTCGCGGGCGCGTCATATCAGTCATCGCGCCGGTTTTGCGGCCGCTCCGCAATTGCGGCCAATGGGCGCCGACCTGGAATTATTCGGTCGCCGATCGGATGGCAGTGAGTTTCCGGCCGAGATCAGCCTCAGCCCGTTTAGCAGTGCCTCCGGCTCGTTCGTTTCCAGCGTTATTCGGGACGTAACGAGCCGCAAAGCGATGGAGGCCGACCTGATCGCGGCAAGGCAGGAGGCGGAGCGTGCGAACAAAGCGAACACGGCATTCCTGGCTGCGGCCAGCCACGACCTGCGCCAGCCGGTGCAGGCCCTGGCGTTGTTGAATGGTGCATTACGCAGAACGGTAAACAGTGACCTGGCGGTCGAAATGGTCGAGAGTCAGCGACATTCGCTGGACGCGATGACCAACCTGCTGAATTCACTACTCGACATCAGTCGCCTGGATGCTGGCAAAGTGGAGCCGGAGTTCGAGGACTTTCGAATCCAGCGACTCGTCGACCGCCTGTTCGCGGAGTTTTCCAGGCAGGCAAAGCAGAAGAACCTGGGCTTCGAGTCGGTTTCCTGCGAAGAGACGGTCGTGCGATCAGATCCCAGCCTCCTGAGCGAGATTCTGCAAAACTTCGTCTCCAACGCGATTCGTTATACGGACAAGGGTGAAGTCTGCCTGCGTTGCCGTGAGGATGGTGAGCACCTGTGGATTGACGTGACAGATACGGGTATCGGTATCGATGAAAGCCAGATCGCAGAGATATTTCACGAGTTTCACCAGATCAAAACACCCGGCGTCGACAAGGAAGGCTTCGGTCTCGGCCTCGCAATCGTCAAGCGGCTTGCTGATCTGCTGGGGCACGAAATCGGTGTTGACTCGGACGTCGGCAACGGCTCGACTTTTTCGATTTGCCTGCCCATCGTGGCGCAGTGCGGCGTCTCCGGCAAATCGGCAGTGCCGGATCACGCTGACCGATCAGAAGCGGTTGCCAGCGGCCTCATCATCCTGATAGAAGACGACGTCAATGTTGCGAATGCCTGGGGCCTGCTGCTGGAAGCCGAGGGGTACCGGGTTGCGACCGCGGCGTCGGCCAAGGAAACGACGGCCATAATCAAGCATCTGGCAGCGGCGCCCGACCTGATTATCTCGGACTTCCACCTGCTTGATGGATCGACCGGCGTGGAAGCGGTCGCAATGGTCCGGGAGGCCTTCGAAAAGAATATCCCTGCATTCATCGTGACTGGTGATACGTCGAAGATGATTCAGGAGGCGCGCCTGATCGACAACTGCATCATTCTGAACAAGCCGGTCAACACCGACACGTTGCTGAACAATGCCGGCACGGCGATCAGGAGTGGCGAGGTGCCGGAAGACTAGGTCATCAACATTGCCAGCCAGCTGGCAAGCGACTTGTTCCAGGCGACGCCCGCGATGTAGGCGAAGGTCGCGAGAGCCAGTACGAAGGCGATCGCCCGCGACTGGCGCGACCGGCCCCGTCGCAGAGCCACCATGCCGAG
>CAZVWF010000018.1:0-13616 GCA_964630795.1 uncultured Woeseia sp.
TTCCTTGCCTTCCAGGACGGCGAGTTGACTCATAACATTCTTGACGCCACCAAGGTCCCCGACGACAAACCAGGCGGCTGCTGCGCTTGCGAAGGTGAACAGCAGGAACATGAGCGTGTCTGTCAGGATGACGCCACGTGAACCAGAATACATCGTGAAGGTTGTGTAACTCAGCCAGGCGACGATGAGCGCCTGGACGTAGGTGATATCCGTTAGTTGTGACAGCAGGATTCCGGCACCCTGCGTGACCGCCAGCAGGTAGCCGCCGAGCGCGAGAATAATGGTAATGCCGGCAATACCCTGCACTCGGGGACTATTGAAGCGCTTGCCGAAAAATTCTGCGACAGTTGTTGCCCGGCTGCGCCGCAAGAACCGCCCGAAGAAAATCGCGCCGATGACGTAGCCGACTGTCGACCACATGGGCAAGAGCACATAAGGGCCCGCCTGGCCGGCGTAGGCGAATCCGGCTTCACCCAGGAACATCGTCGAGCTCATGACACTGGCAACCAGTGTGCCGAGGATGATGAGTGTCGGTGCCCGGCGGCCTGCTACGTAATAATCGTCCAGTTTGTTGATGCCGCGCCCGGCATAGTTGCCGACGGCAATATAGACAAGGATGCTGATCGCGATTGTGACGGTATAGATGTCCAATCCGACATCCTTTCACAGCGGAGTAAGCGCACAATTGTAACGCAAGGGTGAACAGGTTTTTTCGGCGCGTGCAGGCGCGGTAGGCCACGGCCATACGACCTGCGTGAATCCAGTGCCGAAGCAGTTTGATGATAGTCAGCTAAGATTGTCGCAGGCATGCCGATAATGGCATGTCGAAGCGGAACGAACGGGAGAGTGCGATGCGTTTGAGATTAGCCGTGGTGTTGATGTGGACGATGGGACTGTTCTTATGTGAACTGGTTATCAGCGCAGAAATTGTGCTGGAGAACGGTCGCTTCTACACCGTTGATGGATCCCGCCCATGGGCCGAAGCGGTTGCAATCGAAGATGGTCGATTTGTCTACGTAGGTAGCACCGACGGCGCACGGCGATTCATCGAGGAAGACACAACGGTGCACGATCTTGGCAGACGTTTTGTCCTGCCGGGACTGGTGGACAGCCACACCCATCCGGGGCTGGTTGCGCAATCTGTCGATTATGTCGAGCTTCCCTGGACACCTGAAACGAAACAGGAGATGTTCGACGCGTTGTTGGCCTATTCGAACGAGAACCCGGATAAGGAGTACATTGTTGGCGGACGGTGGCCGACGGCACTATTTGGCGAAGATGGCCCGAATCGTCACGAACTGGACGCGGTCATTTCGGATCGGCCGGTCATCCTGACGGATACCTCGGGACATGCTTACTGGCTCAATACCAGTGCGCTTGAATACCTCAAGATCGACAGGAATACGCCGGACCCGATTCCGGGCCTGTCCTACCTGCACCGCGATGCCGATGGCGAACCGACGGGTTGGGTCATGGAGAGTGGTATCGACAAACAGCTCGCCGAAGCCGGTATCGGTAGCCAGATCAATGCGGACTCGCTTGGCGGGTTCCTCGACTATCTCGTCTCTCTCGGGGTCACGGTCGTTTTCGACGCAGGAAACGGGGACGAAGGCTATCGCGCAGCGGCGCAACTGGAAGCGGAAGGGCGGATGCCCATTCGATATGAGGGTTCCTATCGAATCGACGACGTGAGTCAGTTCGATGACGCTGTCGACGAACTCAAGCGCCTCCGCAGTACATTTGGTGGGGAGAGCGTCCGATTCAATACGATAAAAATCATGTTTGACGGCGTTTCCGAGATTCGTACCAGTGCGGTACTCGAGTCATTTCTCGGCGAGGGTGAAAACCTCGGTAAGATGCTCGTGAGTTCGGACCGATTGCAGGAATTTATCCTGGAACTCAACGACGAGCGTATCGACTTGCACATCCATGCGGTTGGCGATCGGGCTATCAGGACCGTGCTGGATAGTGTTGAAGCAGCACGTGATGATCTGAGAGGTCTTCCTGACATCAGGATTACGCTTTGCCACCTCGAAGTGATTGATGATGCTGACTTCGATCGATTTCGTGAATTGAATATCCACTCCAACTTCTCGCCGCAATGGCACGGAGGGCATATTCAGGGAGCGCAGCTTACATTGGGCCAGGAACGCTATGACAACATGTTCAGGGTTCAGCCATTACTGGACCGAAACGTAAATGTCACGTTCTCCAGCGATATCACGAATGCGGGAAAATGGAGAACGAACAGAGCGAGCCCCTACTTTGGCATGCAGGTTGGGCATACCCGCATTGAACCCGAGTTCGGACCGGATGCGAAAGTTCGTCCACCGCTCGACGAGCGTTTGGACATCGAGGACATGATTCGAGGCTACACGCTAAACGGCGCTCGTCAGTTGGGATGGGAGAAAGATCTGGGCTCTATTGAGGTCGGCAAGCTGGCAGACCTGGCCATCCTGGATCGCGACCTGCTTGAGGTATTGTCGACGCAGATCCGGTCTACGACGCCGATTGCTGTCCTCATGGAGGGTGAAGTGGTGAGTGGCTCGCTGGATTAGTTACAGATTCCATAGGGAGACAGTCTGCTTTGTCAGGAAATCTCATCGTCATTGATAGGAGGCGCAGCTGACGAAGCAATCTTGAGGGGACGGATCGTCAAAATGGGCGACTGGATGTGGCTTGCACATCCCTGTGCTCGGGCCTGCGGCCCAAACTCGCTGCGCTCGTTTGCCCGAGTCGCTCCCGGCGACTTGTGAACCAACCGGGTTGGTTCCATCCGACGCCGAATTCAGACACAAAAAAATCGGCGCCCCCTGCGGGTGAGGGCGCCGACATGTTTTTGTGTCTGAATTGGTCGGGGTGACTGGATTTGAACCAACGACCCCCACGTCCCGAACGTGGTGCTCTACCAGGCTGAGCTACACCCCGAAGCGGCGCATCATATAGGAAGCGGCGCGTCAGTGCCACACACCGTTTCCACCATTTAAATCAATCAATTATCGTCAGTTCGTCCAGCAGGTGATCGGCGTTGTAAACGGTTTTCAGGTGCGTTGTTGCCAGTTGCGCTGCGCTCAGCCACGGGTCACCAAACGTCATGCCGTACCTGTCGGTAACGGCAGCAGACGGAAAATTGTCCACGGTCTACATGCCCTCATCGGCAAACACGGCAATCGGCAGGCACGCCGATACCAAACGGAGAAGCGATTTTTTGTGTTGATACCCGCGAGAATCGAGATTTCAGGAACGTCGCCTGACGGCGAAATCGGCGAGCGTGATCATCGCCTGTTTGTATTCGCTCTCCGGCACGCGCTGTAGCGCGTCGATCGCCAAATCGGCGGCTTCCCTGGCCCGGCTGGCCGTGTACGCCAGGGCCCCGGTGGATTCGACGACTGCCTGGATGTCGCCCAGCTTGTCGAGGCCGCCTTCTTCGATAGCATGACGAATCATTTGCCTTTCCGCATCCGTACCTTTTTGCATGGCGTAGATAAGCGGCAATGTCGGCTTGCCTTCGGCGAGGTCATCGCCGAGGTTTTTGCCGAGCTCCTCTGGCGAGGCGTCATAGTCCAGCGCATCATCGACCAGCTGGAACGCTGTGCCGAGGTTTTGTCCGTAGCAAATCATGGCGGCTTCGTCCGCCGGATCTCGATCGGTCAGAACCGCAGCAATCTGGGCACCGGCTTCGAACAGTCGAGCGGTCTTTCGATAGATAACCTTGAGATACGCTGCCTCGCTGACATCAGGGTCGTGCACGTTCATCAACTGCATGACCTCGCCCGCAGCGATGGTATTGGTTGCATCAGCGAGGATCTGCATGACGCGCATCTGTCCGATTTCAACCATCATCTGGAAGGCGCGCGAGTAGAGAAAATCGCCAACGAGCACGCTGGCCTGGTTACCGAAAACGTTATTGGCTGTGTCCCGACCGCGACGGCGGTCTGATGAGTCCACGACATCATCGTGCAGCAACGTTGCTGTATGGATGAATTCGATGATCGCGGCCGCATGCATTTGGTGTTCGCCACGATAGCCCAGGGCGCGCGAGGCCAGCAGCACTATGAGTGGACGCAGGCGTTTGCCACCGCCCGTGACGATATATTCGGCTACCTGCGAGACGAGTAAAACATCGCTTTGCAGGCTATGGCGAATGAGAGCATCCACCGCCTTCATATCGTCTTCTGCGAGCGTTTTGACCTCTTCGAAACCGGGCAGATTGGTGGACTTTTCTGGATTGTTCTCGGCGGGGTGCATAGGCATCGGATAATGCCTGATTTACCGAATATTGGATACCGGGCAGGACAGCTGGCCGCTGTCAGTTGGAAATTTGCAAGCTATTGATATCGGATGAAATTTATCAGGTTCAGTCGTTGACCCGGCGGGGCCGAAACTATAGAATTCCGGCTCTTTTTGTGGCCGCAGGCCCCGTAAGAGACCGTAATCCGGTCGGCCGGCGCCCGAAAATCTCTTAATTCTCAGTGAGTTGTGTGATAAGCGGCTCGCATTGTGGAGTGCTTTGAAATGTACGCGGTTTTTCGCTCAGGTGGTAAGCAGTACCGTGCGAGCAAAGGCGAGGTCCTTAGGCTCGAGAAACTTGAGGCCGACGAAGGCGCCAAAGTGAAGTTTGACGAGGTTCTCCTCGTTGGCGAAGGCAAGGACATCAAGGTCGGCAGGCCGTTGCTGGCAGGTTCCAGCGTCAGCGCAAAAATCCTGAAGCAGGGCAAGGGCAAGAAAGTCAGCGTCGTGAAGTTCAAGCGCCGCCAGAACTACCTGCGCCAGCACACCCATCGCCAGTACTTTACGGAAGTGGAAATCACCGACATCTCCGGTGGTGGCAAAGCGGCGCCAAAGAAGGCGGACCCTGAAGAAAAACCGGCGGCCAAGAAAGCGACCAAGAAGAAGGCCGCCAAGAAGAAAGCTGCAGCCAAGAAACCGGCTGCGAAGAAAGCCACCAAGAAGACGGCGAAAAAGGCAGCCAAAAAGAAAGTTAAAAAGAAGGCTGATTGAATGACAGGCTCTCACGCGACGAGTGATTTGTTACAGTATTGACGGTCTTGAAGCAGGATCAGACCGATGTTCACGCAGGTACAGAGAAATGGCACATAAAAAAGCAGGCGGCAGCAGTAAGAACGGTCGCGATTCGGAAAGTAAACGCCTGGGCGTCAAGCTCTTTGGTGGCGAAAAGGTCATCGCCGGCAATATCCTGGTTCGCCAGCGTGGCACGAAGTTTCATGCAGGCACCAATGTTGGTGTTGGCCGTGATCACACTTTGTTCGCAAAGGCTGACGGTCACGTGAAATTTGAAAAGAAAGGGCCGAAGAATCGCCAGTTTGTGAGTGTCGTTACGAACTAGGGGATAGCGACGATTGTCGCGCCCAAGGAATACAAAAAACCCCGCACCCGCGGGGTTTTTTGATTAATTACTGGAAACTACGAATGAAGTTCGTCGACGAAGCAACCATCAGGGTACAGGCTGGCAATGGCGGTCATGGCTGCCTTAGCTTCCGTCGTGAGAAATACGTTGAGAAAGGTGGCCCCGACGGCGGTGATGGCGGTAACGGCGGGAGCGTATACCTGGTCGCCGACGCATCCCTCAATACGCTGGTCGACTTCCGGGTCGCGCGCAAGTTTCGCGCAGAAAGTGGGCAGGGTGGTGCAGGCCGCAACATGACCGGCAAGTCAGGCGACGATCTGTTCGTTAACGTTCCCTGTGGCACTGTCGTACACGACGTCGATACCGGTGAGTCGATCGGTGACCTGACGGAAGACGGACAGCGCGTCAAGGTGGTGGAGGGCGGCAAAGGCGGATTGGGTAACACGCGATTTAAAAGCAGCACCAATCGGGCGCCGCGAAAGACGACGAACGGAACGCCAGGCGAAGCGCGCCACCTGGCGCTGGAGCTCAAGGTCCTGGCTGACGTTGGGCTGGTCGGCATGCCCAACGCCGGCAAATCGACGCTGATACGTGCGATGTCGGCTGCACGACCGAAAGTCGCGGATTATCCATTCACAACTTTGCACCCGAACCTTGGCGTCGTCTCGGTCGGCCGGCTGCAGAGCTTCGTCATGGCTGATATCCCCGGCCTGATCGAAGGAGCCGCAGAGGGCGCCGGTCTCGGTATACGGTTTCTGAAGCACATTCAACGTACCCGGATATTACTGCACCTCGTCGATATCGCACCGCTGGACATTGACCAGGATCCCGCCACCGCGTTTCGTGCCATCGAAAAGGAGCTTCAGAAATTCTCCGCGGAACTCACCGACAAGCCGCGCTGGCTGGTCATCAACAAGATTGACTTGCTGCCTGCCGATGATCTCGGTGTTGTGAAGGAGATGCTCTTGTCTGAGCTCGACTGGAAGAGTCCTGTTTTCCTCGTCAGTGCGGAAACCGGGGAGGGTACGGACGCGCTGGGTCAGGCGGTGATGCGCTGGATGGAAGAGATGGATGAGGCGCTCGCCGAGGAAAATATTGACTGAGGTTGGTCAGGCCAGGGTTTTTCAGACTGCGCTCTGCGCGTCTAACGAGTGTCCTGTGTGACCGCTTGCACGATGCAAGCCAGAGCGAATTGACAAAATCGGGACGGCGATAAGGACTGATCGCCCGGAAAATCAGGCGGCGAGCGCCTTCACCATCTTGTTCAGGCGGCTCTTGTGACGGGCAGCCTTGTTCTTGTTGACGATGCCCTTGGTGATCATGGAATCGATCACGGGGACGGCGGCTTTATAGGCTGCTGCGGCAGTGTCTTTGTCGCCATTTTCAACGGCAGCAATGACCGCCTTGATCGAAGTACGCATCTTCGAGCGAAGTCCCATATTGTGGAGTCGCGTCTTGTCTGCCTGTCGGGCCCGCTTGCGGGCTGATTTGATGTTTGCCACTGTCTGAAAATCCGTATGAAGCAGGGGTTCAGGACCCCGGAGAGCCGCGTATTATTCGCATCCGCTAGGCGAATGTCAATTACGCCTGCGAACCCGGACCGGGGACACGCTAAATGCCTGATTTTTGGTGCCATTTAGGGCTAAACTAACGGCTCGATGAGCCGCGAAACGCCCCCAATGTCCCAGGACCCAGCTCCTCATAATGGCCAGCAAACGGACGCTGAAGCCCCCGGGCGCGGCGGCTTCGGACCTCGAATGCTGAAATCGACATCGGTGGTCAGTGCCATGACCCTGCTGTCCCGGATCCTCGGCCTGGTCCGTGATGTCGTTTTTGCCCGGATGTTCGGTGCGACCATCGTCATGGATGCCTTCATCGTCGCAAATCGAATACCCAACATGCTGCGACGGTTCTTTGCCGAGGGCGCTTTTTCACAGGGTTTCGTGCCCGTGATGGCGCGTTACCGGGAGCGGCACGGGCATGACGAAGCCCGGGCATTCGTGGACGCCGTGGCGGGTACTTTCGGGCTTGTCCTGTTCATCATTACACTGATCGGCGTGATTGCAGCGCCGTTGCTTGTCCTCATCGTTGCCCCGGGATTTGTCGGTGAGGACGGCCGCTTCGATCTCGCCACTGCCATGTTGCGGTTTACGTTTCCTTACCTGTTCTTCATTTCGCTGACGGCTTTTGCTGGCGGTGTCCTGAACACCTACGGCAAGTTCGGTGCTGCCGCTTTTACGCCAGCCATTCTGAATATCGCACTGATTGCCAGCGCACTCTGGCTGGCGCCGCAACTGGCTGAGCCAGGCATGGCACTCGCCTACGGTGTCCTGATTGCAGGTATCGTGCAGCTCGTCTTCCAGGTACCGTTTCTTGCAAAGATACATGCGGTGCCGAGGCCGCGCTGGCGGCCCGGCCACGAAGGCGTGAAGCGCGCGATCAAGTTGATGCTGCCTGCGATATTCGGATCGTCTGTGGCCCAGATCAATGTACTGCTGGGCGGCATCATTGCCTCGCTGCTTGGTGTCGGAAAAATCAGTCTTCTTTATTACTCGGATCGATTGATGGAGTTTCCACTGGGGCTTTTCAGCATTGCCCTGGCGACGGTGACGTTGCCCTACCTTTCGCGTCAGGCAGCCAATCAGTCAATGACAGACTTCGCAGCGACTGTTGACTGGTCGATGCGACTGGTCGTCCTTATTGCCACGCCGGCAGCGGTCGGTCTCATCGTTCTGGCCGGTCCCCTGGTCGCGACGATTTTCTTTGGCGGCGAGTTCACGCCTTTTGATGTGGAGATGACAGCGCTCAGTTTGCAGGCTTTTGCGGCGGGCCTGATCGGCTTTTCTTTCGTCAAGATTCTCGCGCCAGCCTATTTTGCGCGCGAGGATACCCGTACGCCGGTGAAGTTCGGATTGATCGCACTGGCCATCAATTTCGGATTGAGCGTTTTTCTCGCGTGGTGGCTGACACGAATCGGTTTTGCCGGCACCCATGCTGGCCTGGCGCTCGCGATATCGATTGCCGCTTTATTCAATGCCTGGCTGCTGTTTCGCGGGCTTGGACGGGAAGGCGTGCTGGCGCCGGGTCCCGGCTGGCCGGCACTTGTTGTTCGGGTGATCCTGGCCAATGCCGCAATGATTACGTGTCTGTATTTTATGCATAGACCGCTCAATTGGTGGTTGAGCACGGGCATCCTGGATCGTGTGCTTTGGCTCGGGATCGTTGTGTGCGCCGGCGCGGTCAGCTATTTCGTGGTCCTTTTTGCGCTCGGTGTCCGACCCTCTCAGTTTAGGCATCGCATATCCTAGAGACGGCAGACGTTAACGACCGGTACAATTGCTGCCCCGACCCCTCGCCACTGCCCCATGCTGCTAGCCCGACACACACAGAGCTTCCCATTTGATCGCGTTGCCAATGGCAGCGTCGCAACCATTGGATCATTCGACGGCTTGCACCGGGGTCATCTGGCCCTGCTCAAACACGTTTTCGCAGAGTCGAAGCGGCTGGGTGTGCCGTCCATTGTGATGAGTTTCGAGCCGACGCCGAAGGAATTCTTCCTTGCTGAGCGCCCACCGGCAAGACTGATGCGGTTCCGTGAAAAATACGAGGCACTGGCAGCTGTTGGTGTCGATATTTTCTTCTGCCCCCGATTTGACGTAGCGATGAAGAATATCGCTGCAGATACCTTTATTCGGCAAATTCTCGTTCACACATTCAATGTTCGATATCTCGTTATCGGCGATGACTTTCGGTTTGCGCAGGACAGGGAGGGGCACCTGGCGACGCTCGAACGTGCTGGCAAGGCGATCGGGTTTTCAGTTGCACAGGTATCCAGCGTTGTCGAGGTGGACGAACGGGTCAGTAGCTCTGTTATTCGCGACGCACTGTGGGCGGGCGACCTTGATAAGGCGACGACGCTTTTGGGTCGACACTACCGGATGTCCGGAAAAGTCATCGAGGGCGAGCGTCTCGGGCGCAAACTCGGTTATCCAACTGCGAACGTGAATCTCAATCGGCGGCAGAGCGCAGTAATGGGCATTTTTGCGGTGCGAGTTTCGGGTGAGGGTTGGGGCCCGCTCGACGCTGTCGCAAGCGTAGGTACCCGGCCTACCTTCGGCGGAGAAAAGCCGTTACTCGAAGTTCATATTTTCGACTTTGATCGCGACATCTATGGTGCGTATATTCATGTTGATTTCATCGCCCGCCTGCGGAGCGAGAAAAAATTCGACGACGCCGATGCTTTGGTAGACCAGATGCATCGAGATTCAGAGAAAGCACGCAAGATCCTGGCCGCCTGAGGTCAAACCAAGGAAAACGCTTGTCAGACGACACTGAAAATAAGCCAACAGGCTACCGGTCATTTGCGTTATGGGGTGTGCTTGCCACGGTCGTTATCATCCTGGATCAGCTAACCAAATGGATGATCGTCAAGTGGGTACCTTTGTACGACAAGATTCCGGTCAATAGCTTCATCAATATTACGCACCAGCGCAATACCGGTGCCGCTTTCAGTTTCCTTGCCGATGCCTCCGGATGGCAACGCTGGTTCTTCATCATTCTGGCGGCAACAGTCAGCGCCTATATCGTATGGTGGCTCTGGCGGATACGCACAGCAGGGCAGGTAATATTGTCGGCCGGCTTGTCGTTGGTGCTGGGCGGCGCGATCGGTAATGTAATCGACAGAATAATGCTGGGTAGTGTTGTCGACTTTATCCAGGTTTATATTGTCGGCTGGCCTTTCCCTTCATTTAATATCGCGGATGCCGCAATTTCGGTCGGTGCCGTATTCCTTATCATAGACGCGCTGTTTTTCTCCGACACAAAATAAAAGGGCCGGAGCCGGGCTCTGACCCCAATTAAGAATTCAGCGAATCACAGTCGCGTATTCGTCCAGCAGTCCGGCGCCGGGGCAGATGTTTTCTGGCCGCGGCCATCGATATTGAACGTCAGACACTTGCCGGCCTCGGCATCCGCATTCTGGTAGGTTGCAACGGCTGTGAACGTGTTGGCATTGGCCCCCGTAACGTTACAGATATACGAACCCGAATCGGTCAGGTTATTGCCAGCATTGGCAAAACCAAGGTTTGTCATGTCGGTCGTGTACACGTTGTTCTGCAGGTAAAACCGTTCCTGCAGTGTGGAGATCTGCAGCAGACAGGACTTCGCTTCATTTCGCTTCGCCCGTGCGACGAATTCTCGATAATTGGGATAGGCGATGGCTGTCAGGATGCTGACGATGACCACAACGATCATCAACTCCATCAAGGTCACGCCCCGCATATGCCTGTTCATAGTGTGTCTCCGGAAACTTCTTGAGTACGTCATTCGATGCCGTCCTGTGTCCACAAGGTCCTGACCGGGTTATTCGAGAATCCAGGGTCAAAACACTCTACACCCACGCAGCCAATCGGCGGAGGTGCACAGCTCGCACCTTCGCAGTTCGGATCTGCGGGGCTGGGGAAGAGGAAGACTGGCCGTACGGCAATACCACCTTGTTCCAGCCTGGTGACACGCGCTGCGTCAATTTCTTGCTCATTGGTCTCGTCCAACGCATCCATGTCGGCAACGACAGGGTCACCATTTCCGACACCTACCCGATACAGGCGGTTGATGCTGAGTCCCGCCTGGCAGGGATCGGCAGAGGCGACATCTGGCTCGAATGAAACGAAGTACACGGTATCGTCAAACGTGCGGGACTCCGTCAGTACTTTTTCGTTCGACGGCAGGGTCAGCTTCCAGCCTTTGTCGTTATCGTTAAGAACGACGTTAATACGTCCGCTAACCTCGACCAGGTCGTCATCAGCAATGATCGAATAGGCGTCGTAGGCGGACTGGGACAATTTCGTGAAAACATTTTTGTCCCGAATTGAATAGAATCGGTCGTTGGCACTCTTGTCCAGCGGATGTGCGCGATAACCACTGCCCAGGTTAATGGCTATAAAGCGATCGTCGTTTTCATCGTCATTTACGAGTGACACATCCGGCGTGGAGAAAAACCTGCGCGTATTGCCAGGGCTTGTCGCTCCCGCCCCTTCGGCGCCGAGTTGAGCGATGACACCACCTGTGACCAGCGCATTAGCACTGTTGCCGCTAATTACGTCGAAACGAAATACCTGGCCGCCAAGATCTGCAGCATACATTCGATCGGCATAGCCGTTGCCGGTCATGTCCAGAACACGGACGGCGCTCGGAATGGAGCGAGTCATGGTGGCCAGTGAAAGGTCGGCACCACTGCCGGCTCCAGCGCGCCATAGTTCATTGCCGGTCTCCGCATCGACGATGTAGATACCCGCGCCGTCTGCATCCGGTGAGCCGGGATGCGCTGCCTGATCGTGTACGGTGTCGAAACCGCCACCGAAGACGAGCACGAGGTCATCAGGACTCGTTTGTTCGGCACCGGCGACATCAATTCGCGTCGGAACGGGCGGTGACCAGCTTTGACCGAGCC
Source organism: uncultured Woeseia sp. (assembly GCA_964630795.1). Classification (GTDB taxonomy): domain Bacteria; phylum Pseudomonadota; class Gammaproteobacteria; order Steroidobacterales; family Woeseiaceae; genus SZUA-117. The sequence goes on from CAZVWF010000018.1 coordinate 11,817, forward strand.
CGTCGTAGGTGCGCAGCCATTTGAACTGGGGTGCGTTCTTGTTGGTGACGTCCAGGGCGTAATAGTTGTTACCGCCGCGACGCATGCCAAATATCAGGTAGACGTAGTCGGTACCCGATTCGATCAGGCCGTTTTGATTTCGATCCACAACGATCGGCACGAGGTCGCCGTCGATGCCGTACTGTTTGAAATTGGTGGATTCGTCTTCCATCAGCGCGGGCATGTTGGGAAGGAGTTCCTTCGGCACAAACGTCCATAGTTCGTCACCGGTTCGTCCGTCGATGGCGTGCAGGTATCCGTCATTGGTTGCCGCATACACAACGACGTCTGCATTTGCGCTCGTACCATCGCCACCGTAGATGATGGAAGCTGGCTGTGAATGCAGCGTATCACCCATCTGGCGACGCGTATTGGTGGATGAATCATTGTCGATATCCATGACATCGACGCCGCGAATCCACTCGACAAGATCGAATACGGACGGTTCGCCCACCTCACCGACTAAGTCGTAGTTCGACATGTCCATAGCAGCCGCATTACCGGTCGAAATCTGGTTGGCTGCCGACGTCAGGTTACTGCCCGAAAAGTTCGAAAAGACATTTCGCGTTGCCGGATCTGGCAACAAGCTGGCCGCACCGCCAATATTAACGTTGGGCCCGTCTGCCGAGCCATCTGCTGACCAGTGATTTGTCGTGTTTTCGGCGAAAAAACCTGTTTGTGTATCAACCGCTGGTTGGCCTTGCGCGTCGGTAATAACGCCGCCATTAACAGAATATTTCTTAATGTTGCCGGGCCAGTGCGTGTTGGTTGACGCGCGGAACACCGAGATAAAAAGATCATTCAGGTGCTGGGTGCGGTTGAATGCGTTGACCGATACGGCAGGAGCGGTAAATGAGACGTCTCGGACAAAGATGCTCGTCACAATCTCGGTGAGCACCGTTGTCAGTGTTTTCACATCGTCAGCAAGGTAGTACTCGCCACCGGATATTTCCGCAGTTTCCTTGAGTATGGGCAAGTCGACGGTAAATCCGATGGTGTGGGTCGTTACCGTTTGTTCACCCGGCATTTCCGGGTTGATATCGTGTTTCGAGAGGTACTCGGAAATATCGTCAAGACATGTGCCGTTTCCGGTTCCACCGGTGCAGTTGCTGTAGCCCAATGTCGAGCCCCAGCCTGGCAAGTTGCCAACTCTGCTATAGGCGCCGGTATCGCGAGTAGGTAGCCCGTCTGTCAATAACACGGTGTAATTCTTGGCGCACGTATAGCTGCTCGGTTGCTCGTAAATCATGGGGTCTGCGGATTGCAATGCTTCGGAATCTGTATCGGCACTATCGCCGTAATATGCATTCATATCCTGCCAGTACAGTGCAGATTCATACATGGTCTCAGACAGGGGCGTCCAGCCGCTTGCGGGCAGATTGTCGATGGTGTCCATCGCCGCGCTGCGCGAACTATCGAGGTCCTTGACTGCGCGTGTTACGGAACCGCCATGCTCAAAATTGAGCTCCATGAAGCCCACATTGACGCCGCTCATTGAGCCAAGCACGTTCTGCATCACGGCCTTTAAGATGTCGCTGCGTGACATCTCTGTCACCGACGAGTTGTGGTACCAGTTCAGGTAGTTAGGATCGTAAAAAAAGTAGGTTTTATCAGTCGGGTGGCTGCCCCACACGACTTCGCTGTTGACGTCGTCTGTAAACATGTCGGTATTTGTGCCTATCTGAGCATAGACGTCCGCACCGGGCCCCTCGCCATGAACGCCGGAGTCATTTGCACACTCGACCGGAGCGCTGCTATAGC
>CAZVWF010000018.1:13716-34029 GCA_964630795.1 uncultured Woeseia sp.
GTGTCCAGGATGAACAGGATGTTTGGTTTGCTGGCACCGGCGGAGTTCGGTGTTGACAGGAAGAGTTCGATATCCTCGGCAATTGCGGGGGTTCCGGCCGTCAATGCCAGTACAAGTCCGACGTTTGCCCATGTGAATTGTTTCAAAGACTGTTTCATGCTTGCTAACCTCAGATTTCATTCCGTGACTTCATCGCTCAGTTGGCTACTTGCAGTTCGATCTTTTTAAGACCCAATTCGAATGCTTGTCGCCGTCTTCGATTCCTTGTCGAAGCTCACAAGTGCGTATCCTTCACCGCCACGTCGCAGGTCAAAAAACTGACGGCGAAATTCGACGAAATCGACCGCGCCGTCATACACGTGATAAGTCGTTTCCGGTGTCAGTCTGACTGCGATGAAATTCTTCTCGCAGACACCATCACAAGGCCGGAACATAAGCCGGCCATTCGGGGTGGTAGGTACACTGATATTGGACGTTACCGTCTCGATAGCATCGACAACCGTTACAATGTCAGCGGCTGCAGGGTTGCTGACTGCGAATACCAATACCAGGAAGAACTTGCGAAAGTACATCGTATTGCTCCAGGCGAAGTTTCGTTTCTTGGCGCAGCCCGGTCTCATTCCAGGCGCGGTTTGGTTCCAGTACTTAATTGAGTTAAAGGGTCGGCTGTTCCGGGCCGACAATATAAAAGGCCTGGGTATGTACAGCCGATGCATCTCGATCAGTTATGCCGCCCGCAACGCCTTCGCGTTTTGATTCCGCCGTCGCGGTCGCAATGAAGTGATAGGCCGAGATGCCGCTGCCGACGCCCAGGCTGAATGCCCGGTCAGGGACCAGCGTCGAATCCTCGAATTGAATCGTTGCATTGACAGAGTCATTGGCGTTGACGTTCAGTACGAAGTTGACGTTATTCAACGTATTGAAGCGCCCCTGTGCCAGCGCCTGTTCAAGCCCGGTTTCGGCCGCCTGAAAAGCGTTTTCGTAATTCTGGTCATTGCGTGCCATGGCAAGTTCTGTAGTCGCGGTATTCATGCCGGAGACAGCGAGGACCGTAACCACGACGAGTAGTACCAGGCCGACGACAAGCGCGGCACCGTCCTGGTTTTTTTGCAACGTTGTGTGTTTCATCTCTAATATCCCTTACGATCGCGCGTTTCGAAGCAGGATCGTCTTCGATACCTGCATACGGCGAAACTGGTCGTTGTACTGGCCAAGATTGACGTCACCCGGCGCATAGTTGGCGTTATCCTGAATCCCGATTTCCGGCGACACACCGCGCACGATCATCCAGATACGCACGGCGATGACCCGAATGCCGGGAATGAAGGCCGGATTGACCGGATCGAGAATCGGGTCACCCGGATTGATATATCGATCTACCGTGTTGTCTTCGTTGACGTCGACGCCCAATTGCATCTGGATATTTTCAACCCCGGGTGCAATTTCCTGGTCCACAATTGCCGGGCCGCCGGCGTTTGCCACGAGTGTATGGCGACGCAGTGTCGGCACGCCCGGAATCAGTGCGGAGTTATCTGAAACGTAGTACGTACTGACTTTCAGGTCGTGTGTTTCCGAGTCGACCGCCGTGAATCCCACGGGAATATTGCCGTCTGCAAACAAGGCACCCTGAATTCGGGTTGACTGGATTTGCAGACGACCACCTGCCAGTGGCGTCGGCGCAACGGTCGTACGGCGCGTCGTGATCGTGTCGGAGTTGGCCTGTGCGCCACCATTGGGTGCGCAAAGCAGGCTATAGCCGTTGTTGTCGCCTTCCACCGGTCGACTGAGGTCGAGCGCCCAGTCCGCTCCGCAATTTACAGGTGCCGGCAGGGCCAGAGGGTTCGGGTCACCAATAAGGGAGCGACCTTCCACCGCAGCGGCGCGACTGTGCAGGCCCCAGTTACTGGCCATGCGTAGGTCGGACTCGAGCGTGTCCATCGCAAACTGCGCCGTTTCCTGAACGCGGGCGATCGACTCATTAATAACGAATGCCTGGCGACTCTGGTTGTAAACCTGTACAGCACCGACCATCAGGAAAGAACCGATTGCGAGTGCAACCAGCAACTCTACCAGTGTCATACCGGACTGCTGAGGCGCCAATGCTTTACGTTTGTTGGTGAGTTTCATTTTCTTATATCCCGAGTACCGGAATGGTGATCGAGTAGTTCAAGACCTCGCCGGGTTCGGTCCAGGTCAGCGTGATCTCGTAAGTCGGTGGTACCGCGCCGTTGTTAACCACGACGCTGACCTGGCCGTTTGGCAGCGTCGCTGCCGCCTGCTGGTCCCAGAGAAAAATGTCATTAGCGGCCATCTCGCCGATCGTGCAGTTGACGCCGCCGTCGACACAGTTGTTATTCGCACCTGCCTGCGCATAAGCATCGCGGGCGCGCGGATTGGCACGAATCCGGTCGGCAATGTCACCAGCCAGTGTTACGGCGTTATGTCGTAGTATCGAGGTGCGACCTGCCTGCATGCTGTGGACATACAGTCCCGCGATTCCCAGCATGCCCACCGACATGATCACCAGGGCGATCAGTACCTCGATCAGCGTGAAACCGCGCACTTTGTGATTCACGCCAACCCATTTGTTTGAAGTCAACACTTGCATGGTAATTCCTCAGGGACAGGCGCCGCCGGCAGCCAGTATCTGGTTCTTGTCACTAATGATGGTGGCGCGGCCGATTGCCGTCGCAACCAGGCGTCGTGCCGTAGCGCGTCCACCCGGTGCGGTGTCGATACCGCGGGCGTCGCAGATCATCACGGTCTGGATGGCCGGCGCCCCGTCGACGTTGCCGCGGCCCAGGCCCGTGCCCGCGAACGCGAAGTAGGTCGCGCCATTTTCAGGCGTTATGGTCACGCCGGATGGCGGGCCAGGGTGTGAGCGAAGTACGTTTTCGTTGGGGCCCGCACGATTCAGGTTGCCATCCGTGTCTACAAAGATGATCCAGCCATCGTTGAAGGTGCCGCCGCAGTTGGCATCCGCGGCCATCGGATTGTCACTGGCACATATCGTGATATTGCCACGTGACCGTGCTGCCTCCGAGCGGGCCAGCTGGAAGCTCGACAGCAGGTCGTTGGAAGTGCTGGTCAGGCGGCTGTTCTGGGTGAACTCGGTCATATTGGGAATGCCGAGTGTAATGATGACCCCCACGACGAGCACCGTTATCAGGAGTTCGTACAGGGTGAAGCCGTTTTGCCGTTGGATATCCATGCGCGCAATATACAAGGATGCAAACAGCGCCAGACAAGTATCCGACAAGCGGATACTGGCTCCGGATAAACGGTCGAAGTCCGATCACCCATTTAACTTAATCCAGGCAGGAATAGGGCCGCCCCCGCCGGTCCGAGTAGGCCACCCGGGGCCGTCCGGTATAACTGACCACCAGGGCCCTGGGCCTGGCTCGCCCGGCACGATCGCAGAATATGAGCGTGCCATTCGTTGCCCGCAGATCGACAGATCTGAGCGAGAAGCTGTGCCGATTGGCGACAATGCGGTTTTCCGGCTGCGTCTGAATCCACTTGATGACGGGCTCGTTCTCCTCCCGCTTCGCCGGCCAGTCCCGGTCGATGTTGACGAATATCATCCAGCCACTCGACCAGTCGAGACCGCAGGCTTGGCCATCATCTGTGGGACAGAGGGTGATCACGCGGCGACGGACGACGGACTCCTTGCGGGCGTGGTGAATCGCATGAAACAGGTGGTCGACCTCCGTCCGAAGTCGATGATTCGCGACAATGGCGCCAAAAGCGGGCAGCCCTAGTGTGAGGACCGTGGCAAACACCGCCAGGGTCATGATGAGTTCGTAGAGGCTGTAGCCGGTCTCGGCGCGATTTCTTCGCATTCTGAACCTCCCTGTTCAGCCCCTGCAGCCTAAAGGGACTCTGCTCCCGAGGCACCGTCTATAACTCCGGATAGTGAGGAGATTTCGTGGGTCGCATATGTTTGGTCTATACTCGCAGGCGATCCATCGAGCGAAGGAATTGGCACATGTCAGGCAACGAGATCCGGGGCAGACTGCGCGCACATGGCGTTTTGCCGACTGCACAGCGGGTAGAGGTCGCCGAGTTGATTCTTGGTCGGCCACAGCACTTGTCGGCTGACCAGATCCTTGATCGCCTGCGCGAGAAAGGCAGCACCGTTTCAAAAGCTACCGTATATAACTGCTTGAAAATATTCAGCGAATCAGGCCTGGTCAAAGAAATCAATGTCGATGCGACCCGCCGGTTTTACGACTCGACGACCCACCCGCATCACCATTTCTACCATGTGGGCACCGGGCAACTGACGGATATCGACGCGGATGAGATCAGTATTTCCAATCTGCCGCCCTTGCCGGAAGGGACGGAAAAGGAAGGCGTCGAGGTCCTGATCCGGGTCCGCGACAAGCGTTTCCAAAGCGCGGATTAGGCTTCCCCGCAAGCGCCGGTGGCGCTATACTCGCCGCCGCTTACCTGTCCGCAGCATAAAGCCTCCCCAAAAAAGCCGGTGTAGCTCAGTTGGTAGAGCGGTACATTCGTAATGTATAGGTCCGTGGTTCGATTCCGCGCACCGGCACCATCTTTCTGGCAAGCACGTTGCCGGGGTAGCGGAGCGCATCCAGGCAATCCAGTATTCTCCCGCCGGACGATCGGCTGATCTGGCGTCATGCGGGGTCCATCAGGATCCCGGGTGGGCTCTGCAGGCCCTGGCGGAGTTTGCGAACCCGAGTGACAGTGTTCGCTTGCATGTGGATCAATCGTCTGCAATCAACACCAGCCGTCGCATACTGCGCTACCATTCGTACATGCACGGCAAGATTGCCTTTGAGGAACACTTCGCGCTCGAGGAAACGCTCGGTGAAGCGCACTCGTTTGCCGGCGATTCCGGACGGTGGGACGACTTTTCGCGCGAAATCCTCGATCTCGGTGCCGAACGACTGTCTTACATGGATGATGCCGGGATCGAGATTGCAGTGCTGTCGCTGAATGCGCCGGGTGTACAGCGAATCGTCGATGCCGGTGAGGCAATGGCCGTTGCCAGAAGGGCTAACGACCGAATGGCTGATGCTGTCGCGCGAAGAACGGACCGATTTGCCGCGTTTGCTGCCTTGCCGATGCATGACCCCGGTTTGGCGGCGACAGAGCTGACGCGATGCATCGATGAGCTTGGCTTCAAAGGTTGCATGGTGAATGGCTTTCAGCAGGTCGGGGACGATGCGACAGTTTGCTACTACGATGGTTCTGCATACCGGGAATTCTGGGCCACGGTCTCCGATCTGGACGTCCCGTTCTATCTCCACCCACGCATGCAGATTGCCGCCCAGGCGAGGCATTATGAAGATCATCCCTGGTTGATGAGTGCGCCCTGGGGATTCGCCGTGGAAACCTCGATTCACGCGCTCAGGCTCTGTGGCTCGGGACTCTTCGATGATTATCCGAACTTGCGAATTTGCCTTGGGCACCTGGGCGAGAATATCCCCTTCGGTCTGTGGCGCATCGACGCGCGCATGGCGTTTTCACCGCGCGGCTATCGAGGACAGCGCCCCCTGGGCGACTATTTTCGGGATCATTTCCACATCACGACGAGCGGTAACCACAACGACCCGGCGTTTCGCTGCACGCTGGATGTCATTGATAATGACAAGGTCTATTTCTCGGCGGACTATCCATTCGAACGAATGATGGATGCTGCCGACTGGTTCGACAACACAGACGTCCTCTCGACAGCCGAGCGGCAGAAGATAGGTCGTGACAATGCCATTAGTCTGCTCGGCCTGGATCTGTAAGCGAAAGATCCGGTGATCCAAAAGGACGCGACACGGGCTCGTGTCCTGCCGTAGAATATCAGCTGCCCCCGCTTGGGCATCCACTGACAATTAGAGAGTATGATTATGAGTCCGATGATGATGATCGGAGCCGGCGCCGTGCTGTTGGTGCTGGGCATTGGTCTTGGATTGTGGATCGGCAATATCGGCCGCGGTAAGGAAATGGCGAAGGCTGCGGAGGCCGGGGCCGAGCTGGATAGCTACCGCCGGCAGGTGAGTGAACATTTCAATGCGACCGCCCTGCATATGGAGACCATCGGTATCGAGTACCGGCGCCTCTATGAGCACATGGCGGCAGGCGCTGGTTCGCTGTGTGATTTTCGGCCATCCGTTTTCGCGACCCCTGTCGAACAAATTGGTCGTGAGGACCTTGACGAAACAATTATCGCAACGCCGCCACGTGACTACGAAGCCATCGACGAAATGGTCGAGATGGCGGAAGAAACGGACACGGCGGTCCGGCCCGACGAAGTCGAACTGGACGGGCCGGAACCTTCCGACGAAGAGCTCGCAGCAACGGAGTCGGCAGAAGAACTCCTGGCCGACCATGAAATCGCGTCAGACGCCGTCGAGACGGAAGAAACGATTCATTGATGCCGGTTGCTCGCTGCCGGCATAGGCAAACGCCCGGTCCCGATGAAATTCATGGTCAATGGCGTTGACCGCCTGTTCGACGATCGCATTGCAGGGCGTGAGTGACGAATCCACGATACCGGGCGTGGACGAGTTCAGTGTCTGCGGAATTCCCTGTCCTGCCGGGCAGATTTCCAGGTGCCTGATCCAGATAAAAGAAACCCCGCACATTGCTGTGCGGGGTGGAGCCAGTTCTGCCAGGGTGTGGGGGGGGATACTACCCCGGCGCGGGAACGGGTTTCATGACACCTTCCTTACGGCTCCAATATATTGATGAATATCTTGTACGCGGTGAACTCGTTGGTATCGGCGTTGTAGTGGCCGCGGGCAAACATCGACCGGGCCGCATTCGAGCCATTGAGTTCCAGGGTCAGCGCGCCCAGGAAGTCGTCGAAGTCGGCATATAGCTGCAGACTGTCGGACGTCTTCACGACGAACAGTTTCCTTCCCGATTCGCGTGGCTTGATCAGCGTATTCGAGTTCAGCGTGCTCAGGTCGATCCGGACCGGTCCCTGTTTGATGTGATGACGTTCGTCGTCGCCGAACTGCTCCTTGTCCAGCAGCAGGCCTGAGCCGTCCATCATGAGGAAGGGCGTTGTCGTGCCTTCGGCACCCCAGCCCACACCAAGCGCGCTGCGAACGTCGGAGTAGTCGACAATCGTGCGACCTTCGAAGTCCGGGGGTGCAGCTCCAAACTCGTAGGGGAAGCCATAGACAACAACGGGCTTGCCTGTCGCGTCTGCCGCGGCCGTCCACACGTCAGCCGTGGCTACCTCGTAGTTGTTCGGATCTGCGTCATTGTCCGGACTCGTGCCGGTACCGGTAAAGTCAAAAGTGTCTACCCGGCGACGATCAATCGAGTGTAATTCGATGTCTGCCTGATTCGGCAGGATCGTTTTCACGATGCCGCTCAGGTGTGTGACATGCATGGCTACAGTACCTTCCGTGGCATCGATATGAACGCCAGCAGCGTCATCGGCCGTCACCTCGCCACGGATCGTGACTTTCTGGCCGACCGAGATGGCCTCGATACCGAGCAGGCTCATCGGCATGGGCATGCCCGGCGGACGATCGGTACGAAAAGTTCTGTAGACAACCGTATTCGGGCCGACGGTAACCGTGACATCGTCACGGAAAAACGTGCGATCCGAGTTAGTCAGGATAACGGTGCCGCCGCGAACAAGCAGGTCATTGCCGTTGCGTGAGATTACGTTGCCTTTAACGGCATCCTTCTCCACGCCCGGAACGCTGCTGCCCGCGAGGATGTAGTCAGCGGTGAAGCTGCGCTGTGCAACATTCAGTGTGCCCCTGGCGACGGTTAACGTGCCCTGGCCGGCAGCATTCAGGGCGCGCAAGCCTTCTTCACCAACAAACGCCTGCTCATTGACCTCGAAGTCGGTTAGGTCCGTAACGTTGACTTTCACCCGGCCGAAATCCCCGGCCGCATCGTAAAACGGTCGAATGGCAACGGTGTAGAACATTTCGTCGGCATTCGCTTCAATCAGGCGGCCGCGGACGCGAATATCCTTGGTATCCACGGGATCGATTTCGGCGACGATGAACGGCTCGGCCGTTGCGACGGCAGGTGTCGGTACGATGTCGACGACGTGCGAGGCGTCGAGATCGAAGTCGAGCGTCAGCAATGACGGCAGGCCTTTGACCACTGCCAGGTGATCGCGCTCAGCGAGATTGATCGTCAGTTCCGTCTGACCCATTGCTGCACCATCGGCATCGACAACGGTGGCTTCTTTTGCGTCACCAGACGCTTCGACATAGATCTCTGCGTCCACGTAGTCGAGCCGTATCTTGCCGGCAACATAGTCACCGGGCGGTACGGTTGCGACGGTAAGGAATTCTGTCAGATCGACATACTGGGCGAAGTCGATGCGCGTACGGTTCGGTAATGCTTCGACCACCGCGCCATCGCGTCGCTCGAGTTCAAGTGACAGGACGTCGACGGTGTAACTTATAAAATCGCCGTCTGCGTCAGTCAGGCCGATCATTACGGTGCCGCACTCGGCGGCCGTAGAAGGATCAGCCGGGTCACATACACCAACAGCAGGTGGTTCCGGCTCACTGGTCGTCGTACCGGCACTGCCGCCGCATGCACTGAGCATTGCTGCGATCACGAGAAGTGCCATCGATATCCATATCGTCTTCGCTTTCACGCCCGGCAACCGGGCATTGGAAACGTTCATAGTGATCTCCCTTTCAAAAAATCAGTGTCTTCGAGCGCTATAACGCGGTCATGCAGGACCGGTTGACAGGGACGCATCAGAGAATTCGCTTCGTCGGGTCCTGCCCGCCACGCGAAAACGGGGAATTCAGGCGAAACGGGGCGAAATCCGGGTACCGCAAACCCGTTACGACAGATGACCGGGCTGGCACGCCTGGCGGATCTATTTTCCCCAAAAAAGACAGTGACTTATCTTGTATTCTTGTCGTAAGATATCAGTATATTCGCAGTTTGGGCAAAAACACTCGGATGAGCGCCTCGTCTGACACCAAAACCGCTGGTCCGGCACCGGTTCGGCGGCGCAGGCCTCCGCCTGGAGAGCGCAACCGCGGCGCGGTTGATGCGCTGCAAACCAAGATTGCCGTCAATGTTCAGAACCTCGACAAGTCCCGGTTCAGGGAACAACTGCGAGACAACGTCGCGGAGCTCCCGGACGCGACGGGTTGTGACGCGGCCTTCCTGGCCCTCTTTACACCAGATCTGTCCGGCATCGAATCCGTCATTGCTACAAGCACCGTCTTTTCGGGATGCAATGCCGAACCACTGACCGGCGAGATTCTCGGCAACTGGCCCTGGCTTTGTAGCCGCCTCGGTCACCTGAAAGTCGTCGAAATCAATGACACGGCTACCGGTCCGACAGACGCACGCGAAGAGTTTGGCAGACTATCGGAACTGGGCATCGGTTCAGCGCTGATCATCGGCTTTACCATTCGAAATGAAGTGGCTGGTTTCCTGGCGCTTGCCAACGAACATCCGATCACCAAACCCAACGCGGACTTGCATCTGCTGATGAAGCTCATCGGCACGTCGCTTGCGTCAGGGCTTGAGCGCATGCGCAGCGCTGACATGCTCAGTGAGTTTGAGGAGCGCAATAAGCTCGTCAACCTGACCGCCAACGACGGCATCTGGGACTTTGACGGCCAGTCCAAACGGATAAAACTGTCTCGACGGTGGAAAGATATGCTTGGCTATGACGCCGAGCAGGAAGACGTGTTGCCGGACTGGTACCGCCTCGTGCATCCGGATGACATGGCGCGCGTACAGAAGAAGATGCGAGAGCATCTCGAAGGCAAGACTGAATTTTTCGAAAGCGTCCACCGCATGAAACATCAGAGCGGGGACTGGCGCTGGGTGACTAGCCGCGCGAAGGCGCTACAGGACGAGCGCGGGCGTCTCATCAGACTGCTGGGTGTCGAAGTCGATATCACGGAACGGAAACTTTACGAAGAAGCCTTGTTCCGCGAAAAGGAAAGTGCCCAGATCACGCTGCGTTCCATCGGTGACGGTGTTATCACGACGGATGCGGAATGTAATGTCGAGTACATCAATCCGGTGGCAGAAGAACTGACGGGCTGGAAAGTCGACGACGCGAGTGGCCGACCGGTCGATGAGATTTTCCGTGGTTTCCACGAAGAAACCTGCGAACCTCTTGAAAACCCGCTGGCTGTATCGATCCGGCGCAGCCGCTCGATCAAGTCGGTCAGGCCGACGCTTCTGATTCGACGTGACGGCAACGAACTCTACATCGAGAGTACCGCATCTCCGATTCGTGACGGCGATGGCGCTGTGACCGGTGGCGTACTGGTCTTTCATGACGTTTCCGAGTCGCGGGAACTGAATCGACGCCTCAGTTATCACGCAAGTCATGACATTTTGACCGGGCTCGTTAATCGTGCTGAATTCGAAAGTCGGCTGGAACGTGCATTAAAGAGTGCGAAGGCGCGCGAAACCTCCTATGCCTTGTGCTATCTCGATCTCGATCAGTTCAAGATTGTCAATGATTCCTGCGGGCACCAGGCCGGTGATGCGCTTTTAGGCCAGCTTGGCGCCCTGTTGAAATCCAAGATTCGCTGGCGCGACACCCTGGCACGCCTCGGCGGGGACGAGTTCGGCGTTCTCCTCGAAAGCTGCAACCTGGACCAGGCGATGGAGACGGCCGAGCAATTGCGTGTGGCAGTCGGCGACTTCAAATTCATGTGGGATGACCGCAGTTTCAGGCTGGGCGTCAGTATTGGCGTAGTACCTATTACGGCTGGCAATGAGGACGTTGCCTCATTGTTGATTGCCGCTGACAGCGCCTGCGCAGCAGCGAAGGAGGCCGGTCGCAATCGAATTCATAGCTACGAAGAAAATGACATTGACTTGCAGCGACGCCGGCGGGAACAGCAGTGGGCGGCGCGTATCAACAATGCGCTGGAAGAAAATCGATTCGAGCTGTTCCGTCAGACCATTCTTCCCCTGCAGTCCAGGGAAGATGGTACCCACTACGAAATTCTGCTGCGCATGCGGGATGAAGCGGGAGGCATTATCACGCCCGGACTCTTTATCGAGGCTGCAGAGCGCTTCAGCCTGACACCCAGAATCGATCGCTGGGTCATAACCAACGCATTCCGCTGGCTGGTATCCGAAGCCGACGAACGCGAGCGTTTGTCGCTTTGTTCGATCAACCTGTCAGGCCAGAGTATCAGCGATGATAAATTTCTGCCGTTCGTAATCGATCAGTTCCAGATGTGCGGCCTCGACGCAACCAAGATTTGCTTCGAAATTACAGAAACGGCAGCAATTGCCAGCTATTCACAAGCCAACCGATTCATCAATGCCCTGAAAGAACTGGGCTGCATGTTTGCGCTTGATGATTTCGGTACGGGCCTTTCGTCATTCGGTTATCTGAAACACTTTCCCGTCGATTTCCTCAAAATCGACGGTAGTTTCGTCAAGGAAATACTGCATGATCCAATTGACCGGGAAATGGTTCGTTCGATTAATGAAATTGGACACCTCACCGGTAAACAGACGATCGCCGAGTTCGCAGAGAACGAGGAGATCATCACGATGCTCAAGGGTATGGGCATCGACTATGCGCAGGGCTACGGAGTTTCCGAACCCAAACGCGTAACCCGCGCTGTCGCGTAGATATAAGAACACCCCTGCCGGGACGGCCTGCGTTCAGGTTGGTCTGCTCACTGCAGCCCGCGGAATTCTCGGACGGCCACCATCCACCTCTACCTGTCCTGTCGGGGTGGCGTAACAATACGGGCACGGCCACGCTAGTGTCATGGTGGATCATGCCGTTCGCGGGTTGGTTCACAGCGTCAAATGTTTATTGAGCGCTGTCCTTGAGAAGTGACTGATAGGTTTCGCGCAACACGTTTTTCTGCACCTTCGCCATCGTGTTTCGCGGCAACTCATCGACAAAAATTACCCGTTTTGGAACTTTGAAATTTGCCAGCTCTGATTTGCAGGCGACGATAACGTCGGCTTCACTCACCTCGCTGACATTTTCCGGAACGACGACTGCGACAACGCCCTCCCCAAAGTCCGCATGCGGGACGCCGATCACGGCTGATTCTTTTACGCCGGGTAAATCGTCGATGAAAAGTTCGACCTCCTTGGGGTACACATTAAGGCCGCCGGTGATCACCATATCCTTTGCGCGCCCGACAATGGAAACATAGCCGTCCGCATCGATCTTGCCCTTGTCCCCGGTATTGAAAAACCCGTCTTTGGTAAAGTCTTCCGCCGTTTTGTCGGGCATCTTCCGGTAACCGATGAAAACATTGGGCCCCTTGACCTGCAGATTGCCGATCTGATCGACCGGCAATTCATCGCCGTGATCGTCCACGATGCGAACCGCTACGCCGGGTAGCGGTGGCCCGACGGTGCCCGGTTTGCGCTCACCATCAAGCGGATTTGACGTGTTCATATTGGTTTCTGTCATGCCGTATCGCTCGAGGATACGATGCCCGGTTCGGACTTCGAATTCGATAAAGGTTTCCTCGAGTAACGGCGCTGAACCCGAGACAAAAAGACGGATGTTCTTTGTGGTTTCGGCCGTAAATTCGCTCAGTGCAAGCAGGCGAGTGTAGTAGGTTGGTACACCCATCAGCACCGTGCATTCTGACAGGAATCGCATCACCGCTTGCGGATTGTAGGCAGTTAGCCAGCGCATGCTGGCGCCGCTCAGCATGACGCAACCGATTGCGACGAAAAGGCCGTGAACATGAAAAATGGGGAGCGCGTGCAGGAGCCGGTCCTGGTCGGTGAATCCCCAGGCATCAACCAACGCTTCGGTATTCTTTAGCAGGTTTGCGTGTGTGAGCATGATGCCCTTGGGCACGCCGGTCGTACCCGACGAATAGAGCAGGGCGGCCACGTCGTCGGCAGCACGCGGGACCACACCAAAATCGCTTGTCGCATCACTTGCCCTGTCGGGCAGCGTTCCATTGCCGTCGCCGTCCAGCGTAAACACCCATTGCGCACCCGCTCTATCCGCAATCTCCTTGATGGGGATTTCCCGCGATGGATCACAGATGACAGCGGCAGGTTCCGCATTGTTCAGGAAGTATTCGAGCTCGCCGGTCGTATACGCCATGTTCAGCGGGTGGAAGACAAAGCCGGCTCGCAGGCATGCGAGGTACAGGCAAAGCGTTTCTGGAGATTTCTCGACCTGTACGGAAATCCGGTCGCCCGCCTCGATGCCAAGGCTGGTCAGGAACGAAGCCATCGCGGCGGATTTCTGGTCTATTTCGCCGTAGGTATAGGAGCGGCCGTCACCCGTGCACAATAGTTCGTCGTTCTTGTGTGCGTCGACTTGGCGCCGGAAGTGCGTGTAAAGATTGGAATCGTCTGGTGACATCGCTTTTTCTCGTTATGCCGGGCATCATACATCGTCAAGCCGCAACGCTGAACAAGGAGAACAGGAATGGTGATCTACGGCGTGGCCCTGCTGGCCTTTTGCATGCTGGCAGGCATCTTGGTCGGCGATATCCTGGGGCAGTTGATTGGCGTGCAAGCGAACGTTGGCGGCGTCGGTATCGCGATGTTACTTCTCATTATTCTGTCCAACCTCACACATCACAAATTTTCGATCGGCTCTGCGACGGAGAATGGTGTCCACTTCTGGAGTGCAATGTATATCCCGATCGTTGTGGCGATGGCTGCGAAGCAAGATGTGCTCGCTGCAGTGTCGAGCGGCTGGATGGCGATAATTGCCGGTGTTGCCGCAGTCGCCGTCAGCTTTGCGATGATCCCATTGCTCGACCGGATACACATCGGGGAAGAAGATGTTGATTGATACGCTGGAAGCGGTGCTCGTCAAGAATGGGCTGATCACTGCATTTGTATTCGTCGGCATACTGGTCTGGATTTCCTACGAAATCTCTGCGCGACTCACACGCGGCCGCATCCATGGTTCTGCGATAGCAATCGCGCTGGGCCTTGCCCTCGCTTATGTCGGTGGTTCGATGACAGGCGGTTCACAGGGGCTGGCCGATTTCAGCGTGCTGGCGGGTGTGGGCATCATGGGCGGCGCGATGTTCCGGGATTTCGCAATAGTCGCCACCGCGTTCGGCGCAGAGCTCGAGGCGCTCAGGAAAGCCGGTGTGGTTGGTGCTGTATCAGTCATTATTGGTGTGGTGCTGTCGTTTGTTGTGGGCGCCATCGTTGCGGTGGCGTTTGGCTATACCGATCCCGTTGCCATCAGCACGATTGGCGCCGGTGCAGCCACATACATCGTCGGACCCGTCACCGGTACGGCGCTTGGTGCAGATTCCGGCGTCATCGCATTGAGTGTTGCCGCTGGACTTACCAAGTCCATCCTTGTCATGATCGGCACACCTTTAGTGGCACCGAAGATAGGTCTCAATAGCCCCCATGCAGCGTTGATTTACGGTGGTTTGATGGGCACGACCAGCGGTGTTGCGGGCGGCCTTGCGGCGACGGATCCGAAACTGGTCCCGTATGGCGCGATGACCGCGACTTTTTACACGGGTGTCGGGTGTCTGCTCGCACCGTCCGTGCTGTTTCTCGCGGTTCGGGCGCTTTACTAGACTGGAGTGGACCATGGATCGAAGAGAGTTTCTGGGCGGGACAGCAGTGGCCGGATTATCAATGTCACTACCTGCTGACATATTGGCGGCTGACATGCCTGCCGATATCACTGAGCTCAGCGCATCTGCGCTTTCCTCTGCGATTCGGCAACGCCATGTGAGTTGCGTTGAGGTGATGCAGGCTTATCTTGCGCGGATTCATCAATATAACCCTGTGTATAACGCCATCGTCAGCATGGCGGTGGACGATGATTTGCTTCGCCAGGCAGAACTCGCCGACCGGGCACTTGATAACGATGAGTACTGGGGCTGGATGCATGGCATGCCACATGCCATCAAGAACCTCTCGAATGCCAAAGGATTCGAAAACAGCGAGGGATCACCCATCCTCGCCGGGACGATATCGGAGACTGATGACTTGCACGTCGCCCGTATTCGGGTGGAGGGCGCTATCTTCATCGGCAAGACCAATACGCCTGAGTTCGGCCTCGGATCGCAAAGTTACAACCCCGTGCATGGTGTTACAGGTAGCGCTTACTGCCCGTCCTTGACAGCAGGTGGCAGCAGTGGCGGTGCTGCCTGCGGAATGGCGACGCATATGCTGCCCGTTGCCGACGGCAGTGACATGATGGGTTCATTGCGTAATCCGGGTGCCTTCAACAACGTCATCGGGTTTCGGCCGAGCCAGGGCAGAGTCCCCAGCGTGCCGTCTGCGGATCCGTTCTACAGCCAATTGTCGACGTCGGGACCGATGGGTCGGAACATGGAAGACACGATCCGCTTACTCAAGTCCATCGCAGGCTACGACGCACGGTCGCCGTTAAGTCGACGGGACGCAGTGCCGAACTATGATCAGTACAAAGCGGTGGACCTGACCGGCTACAAGATCGGCTGGATGGGCGATTACGACGGCTACCTCGCGACTGAACCTGGCGTCATCGATCTTTGCGCGTCGGCATTGTCGGGGCTTACAGGTCATGGTGCGATCGTCGAGGACTGCCAGCCGGAATACGACATGGCACGTCTATGGCAAACCTGGCTTACATTTAGGCACTGGGCGTTGTCCACAGCTAAAGTTCTTTATGACGATCCCGAAACGAGGGCGCTGCTAAAGCCAGAGTTTGCCTGGGAAATCGAGGGCAGTATTGGTATGACGGCTGAGCGAGTCACCGAGGCCGCAATCGCGAGAGGTGAATGGCACGAAGCCTTGCGCAAGCTGTTCGAGCGTTATGACATCCTCGTCCTTCCAACTGCGCAGGTATTTCCGTTCGATGCGACAGTACATTGGCCGAAGTCGGTCGGGGGTCGTGAGATGGATACCTACCATCGCTGGATGGAGGTGGTCATTGGCGGAACGTTATCCGGTAATCCGGTGGTTAACGTGCCCGCTGGCTTTGATGAACAGGGCAGGCCGATGGGCATTCAGTGCATTGGCCGGATGGGGCAGGACAGGCAAGTGTTGGAGTTCGCTATGGCTTATGAGGCCGCGACGGACTATCTCGACATACGTCCGGTTATGGTTGAACCGACGGCCTGACCTGATCGTTACGACGGCTCTCTGCTATCGCCAGGCTTGATTTTGCACTAAGCAAATAGCAATTGAATCGCGTACGGGGAGAATCTATGAACGCGCGTATCGTAGTTCTGGTGCTGTTGTTGGCAGTATCACTGCTGGCCTGTACGGCGGAGGAGGCAGTGCGGGGCGGCACGGTCATTATCAATGCGCAGGTTATCGATGGCAGCGGCGAACCGTCGCGTGACGTCAGTGTTCGAATCCTTGGAGACCGTATCGACGCCGTTGGTGATTTCTCGCCAGCTGACAACGACGTTATCGTGGATGCCTCGGGGTTAGCGCTTGCTCCCGGATTTATTGACGCGCACAGCCATCATGATAACGGATTGTTCGATCTGCCTGACGCGCTCGCGGTTATCAGTCAGGGCATTACGACGATTGCCGGCGGCCAGGATGGTGGCCAGGTATACCCGCTAGAGGCGTTCCTCGCCAATCTCGACGCTGCCCCGGTCACGATCAATGTTGCTTCGTTTGCCGGCCATGGAACATTACGCGCCAGGGTCATGGGCGATGACTATCGGCGACATGCGACAGAAGAAGAGCTTGCACAGATGGGGGAGCTGCTGCGGGCTGAAATGGCGGCCGGTGCGCTGGGCCTGTCGTCGGGACTGGAGTACGACCCGGGTTCGTTTTCCGCTCCTGGAGAACTGGTTGAGCTGGCCAAAGTCGCTGCCGCCGACGGCGGGCGATATATCAGTCATATTCGCAGCGAGGACCAGTTTTTCTGGGAAGCCATCGATGAGGTGATCAATATCGGTCGCGAAGCGTCGCTGCCGGTACAGGTCACGCATATCAAACTGGCGATGTCGCGATGGTGGGGGCAGGCGGATGCATTGATCGCGAAACTGAACGATGCCCGCGCGTCCGGTGTCGACATTACCGCAGATATCTATCCCTATCCGGCATGGACGACCTCGTTCAGCTGGCTGGTCACCCTGTTTCCGGACCGTGATCTCGATCGTCGTGAAGGCGCCGAGTACATACTGAGCGACATGTTATCGCCGGAAGGCATTCTGCTGCCCGACTATCAACCGGAACCCGGGTACTCGGGCATGACGATTGCCGAGATTTCGCAGGTACGCGAAACTGATCCGGAAACCACGCTCATGGATCTACTGAAGCTGGAGACGGCTGAAGACAATGATCGTGGTGCGTCCATGATGCTGGGCTTTGCGATGAATGAACCGGACATCGAGGCAATCATGGCCTGGCCCCATACGGTTATCGGCAGCGATGGTGCGCTCGCCGGCGTGCATCCTCGCGGGTACGGTGCGTTTACCCGGTATCTCGGCCACTATGTTCGGAGCCGGAACGTGCTCAGCCTGGAAGAGGGTGTTCGGCGAGTTACATCACTTTCTGCAAAACAGCTGGGAATTCTCAATCGCGGCTTGATCGAACCCGGTCGCTATGCAGACCTCGTGCTTTTTGACCCGGTGCGCGTCGAAGACCGCGCAACACCGGCGGAGCCTCACCTGCCTTCGTCCGGTATCGACAAGGTCTGGGTCAATGGGACGCTGGTTTTTGAGGATGGGGCTGTGACGAATGCACGTCCAGGGAGACCAATTCGACGAGGTGACCAATGAAGCAAGCGGTGCGCTCAGTTTGGCTCATCCTGATCGCGCTGGCCGTGTCCGCTTGCGGGAGCCCGGTGGAACTGAACATTGTTGCGAATTCTGAAAGAAATATTCCGCAGATCGATACAGTCTTCGCGGACTGGGACGATCCGGCGTCACCCGGCTGTGGAATCGCCGTCGCCCGGGATGGTGAGATCGTCTATTCGAAGGGATATGGCTCTGCCAACCTGGATGATCGAACGCCCGTTACACCGCTGACCGTATTCGACGTCGCATCTGTTACGAAGCAATTCACTGCAGCGAGCCTCACGATGCTCGCTCTGGACGGAAAACTATCGCTCGATGATGATGTGCGCCAATGGTTGCCTGAATTGCCGGCGCACGAGTCACCGGTGGCGTTGAGACACATGATCTATCACATGAGCGGCCTGCGCGATTACCTGAATCTCTTTCCACTGGCGGGTCGCGATGATTACCATCCGATCTCGCACGCGAACATTCGCGACATGATGTCACGCCAGGATGCGTTGAACTTCCAGCCCGGTGAACAGTACGCCTACAGCAATACCGCGTACATGTTACTGGCTCAGGTTGTCGAGCGCGCCAGCGGACAGTCTTTCGGTGACTTTACGCAGGCGCGCATTTTCGATCCGCTGGAAATGGTCGGTAGCCGAATGTACGACAACAAGGCGGAGATCATTCCACACCGTTCTGTCGGCTACGCGTTTAACGACGATGGCAGCGTTCGCGTGGTGCACAACTACAATTTCGACGTAGCCGGTGATGGCCAGTTGTATTCAACCATGGAGGATCTGCTGCGCTGGGACAACTACCTGCACGGTGTCACTAAACCTGCCATTCATGGGCAGATGCTCACCGAAGGAGTGCTGAACAACGGGGAGACGATCGGCTATGCGCAGGGCTTGCGACTGGATGAGCACCGCGGATTGCGGAGAGTTGGGCACAGCGGCAGTTCCTGGGGTTTTCGAACAGAGTTGGTTCGCTACCTGGATGCCGGCTTGTCCATAGCTATTTCCTGCAATTTTGCTTCTGCCAATCCGGGAGTATTGGCGCGACGGGTCGCGGAACATTATCTCGCCGATCGGATGCAGCCGGAATCGGCGGAAGCGTTACGAAATGTTGATCCGGACGAGGACGACCGAATTTCCGAACAGCCACTGCTGATGCCGGACCAACTTGAGGCATATACCGGTGATTACTTTTCGGCTGAGTTGGACGCTATCTATCGTGTCTTCCTCGTGGATGGCGACCTCGTTGTGCGTATAGATCAACAGCTGCCATTTGTGATGCGTCCGGTCGCGACCGATGCCTTCGAGTTTGACTTTCAGCCGGATGGCTGGGGCGGTCCGTCAACAGTGCACCTCGATTTCTCGCTTGATGACAGCGGCAAAGTTGATGGATTTGAACTTGCCGCAGGGTCGGAGCGGGGGATCAGATTTACGCCTTTACGATGACCAAGGTCTGGTGGTTGCCGCTTCCGGGGAGAATCAACGGCATTCGATCAGGTGTAATTGAATCGCATTGACAGATCGGCTGCGTTGACGTTCTTGGTCAGTGCGCCTACCGAAACGTAATCAACACCGGTTTCAGCGACGTCGTATATATTGTCCAGCGTAATACCGCCGGATGCTTCCAGATCGGCAGGCGGTTGTCCTTCCTCCTGGTTAATCTCGACGGCACGCTGCAAGTCCTCGATGTCAAAATTGTCCAGTAATAGTCGATCCGCGCCGGCCGCCAGAGCCTCCCGCATTTCGGTAACAGACTCCACCTCAATCTCGACAGGTAATTCGGCATGCAGCTGCCGGGCCGCCTTCACGGCCGCTTCGATGCCGCCGGCGCTAATGATGTGGTTTTCCTTGATGAGCACGGCGTCATAAAGACCGATGCGATGATTGCTGCCGCCTCCGACGCGTACCGCGTACTTCTGAGCGTGCCGCAATCCCGGAATCGTTTTGCGGGTATCAAGGATTTGCGCCTTGGTGCCCTCAATGGTTTTTACGTAGCGAGCCGTCAACGTGGCGGTAGCCGACAGAAACTGGAGGAAGTTGAGTGCTGAGCGCTCGCCCGTGAGAATGCCACGCGCCGGGCCGCGAATGATGCAGATCTCGGCATCCGCCCGAACCTGATCGCCATCGTTGTACATCCACTCGACGACGATTTTGGAATCCAGTTGTGCGAACACTTCGTTGACCCACGGCTGGCCCGCCAGGGTCATTGGTTCGCGCGCAACGACGATGGCTTCCGCGACCGCATCGGAGTCGACGATATCGGCAGTGACATCACCGTTGCCCACATCCTCCGCCAGGATTTCGCTGACATCGCCGATGATGGCTGCTGTGAGTTGGTCGGTAATGCTCATAGGGACTCAAAAAAGAACCCGGCGCTGGGCCGGGTTCCTTGACGATTGACGAGATGTCTACATGAAGAATCCGTGACCTGCGCCGACCATGCTCATGATTAACGGAATGGACAGCATCGTATTGGTGCGGGATGCCATCATGGCTGTCTTCTTGGCAGCCGCAATTTCGTCAGCGCTCGCCTCGACAATTCCCAGCACTTTCTTCTGGTTCGGCCAAATGAGTACCCAGACATTGAACAGCATGATGGTGCCGAGCCAGGCGCCGATACCGATTGTCATGGCATA
>CAZVWF010000018.1:34039-35282 GCA_964630795.1 uncultured Woeseia sp.
GGCGTTGGTCGATTCACCAGCCATACCGAGCATGAAGGCGTCATCCAGCATGCCGCGATGCATCAGGAATATTGCGCCGGTCAGCCAGGTGAACACGGCACCCCAGCGAAACCAGAACAGGGCACGCGGGGCAACGTACTTCGTAATGCCTGCGCCGCCAGGACCACCTTCGTCAGCCATGGCGTCCGCCAGTGCGGGTACCTGGACAAAATTGAAATAGTAAAGCAGCCCGATCCAGATGATGCCGGCAAACACGTGTAGCCAGATTACGATTGCATTAACCGGCATGGCGGCCGGCATATGGTTATCACCAATCGCAAGCAATATGAGAATCGCCAGGACAAATCCTGCGGTGATTGTGCCCTTGACGCTATTCAATGGATTCATTTGTCTTTCTCCCAGGGGGTTGTTGTCGCTTATGGCGCTCGTTATTTGTTGGGAAGCGCCGCCTTCTCCTACCGAAGGCAAGTCGCATATTATAGAGGCTATAGTCCGGAGATTGCAGGGTTAATGCGGACTCTGTGTTCATGCCAGCCATTTCAGTACAATGGCGCATTTGCGAGATTGCGGCGTTTCACGATGCGAACCATTTTGCTCCTCACAATGATGCTGCTTGTCTCCGGCTGCGCATCCATGCTGCTGGGCAATACGTCAAGTCGGGAGTCTGCTCAAACGACCCGCACGAGCACCTTGTCTGCTGAAGATAGCGAAATCAGTAGCGAAATCCGGCGTAAGCTGGGTGAGTACGAAGGTTTGAGCCAGCAAGCACTCGGCATCCGGACGCGTGCAGGCCGGGTAATGCTCACCGGAACCGTCGGGAGTTATCTGCTGCGGGACCGGGCCATTTCGCTTGCCCGTGATACCGACGGGGTCAGCGCTGTGGACAGCAGAATCATCGTCAACACGAATCAGTAAGCAGGATTGAAATACGTACAGCCAGGCCTATTTCTGGCTGCCAGTCTTATCAGAACAGGTAATCATTACAGTGGACGTTAACGAACGAATCAAAGACCAGATCGACAAGAACCCGGTGCTCCTATACATGAAGGGAACGCCTGATTTTCCGCAGTGTGGTTTTTCGGGCCAGACGGTTGCGGCTCTGAAGGCGGTCGGCCGACCCTTTGCCTATGTGAATATCTTCGAGGACCCGGAGGTTCGGGATGGGCTGAAGGTGTATTCGAACTGGCCGACCTTCCCGCAGCAGTACGTCAATGGCGAACTCATCGGCGGCTGCGACATCGAC
>CAZVWF010000019.1:0-35278 GCA_964630795.1 uncultured Woeseia sp.
CCTGGTACCGCAGATCGCTTGTTCGAAGCACTAAAAGAGGCCGGTGTTTCGGTCACATTAATCTCCCAGGCCAGCTCCGAGCATTCCATCTGTATCGCCGTGCCGAATCCACTGGCGGAACGGGCGAAGGAGGTCATTTCCAATGCCTTCAGGGAAGAGCTTGCAGGCGGACAAATCCAGAGCGTGGATGTAACGCCTGGCCAAAGTATCGTGGCTGTGGTCGGCGATGGCATGGCCGGACATCCCGGTGTCGCCGCACGATTTTTCGCCAACCTCGGCAGGGCGGGAATTAACGTTCGGGCCATTGCCCAGGGGTCGTCGGAGCGGAACATCTCTGCGGTGATCGAATCGGATGACGTTAGCCGCGCATTGCGAGCCGTCCATTCCGGCTTCTACCTGTCTGCGAAAACGATCTCGGTCGGTGTCATTGGCGCAGGCGTCGTCGGGGGAACCTTGCTGGATCAGCTGCATGAGCAACGCGAACGGCTGGCAAGGCGATTCAACCTGGATTTGCGCGTACGGGCGGTCGCACGTTCCAGCCATATGCTGCTCGACGAGCGTGTCATCAATCTGTCGAACTGGAGTGACGATCTGGCAGGCAGCGATACACCTCTGGATTTCGGAGCCTTCGAGGCTCATGTTAATACAGACCAGTTGCCGCACGCAGTCATCATCGACTGTACCGCCGATGAATCCGTTGCTGCCCGGTATCCAGACTGGCTCTCCCGCGGAATTCATGTCATCACGCCGAATAAAAAAGCCTTTAGCGGCCGCTATGCCGACTACGAGGCATTGCTAAGTGCCGGTGCAGAGGGTCGCAGCCACTATTTCTACGAAACGACGGTCGGCGCAGCTTTGCCGATCATCAGGACGATTCGCGACCTGGTCGACACCGGTGACAGAATTCATACTATAAAAGGGATCCTCTCAGGGACCCTTGCGTACCTGTTTAACGTCTACGACGGTACCAAACCATTTTCTGAAATTGTTCGTGAAGCCAAGGCTAACGGATTTACTGAGCCGGATCCGCGTGACGACCTGTCAGGCATGGACGTCGCCCGGAAATTGACCATCCTGGCGCGCGAGTGGGGTCAGTCAATCGAAATCGGGGACTTCCCGGTCCAGAATTTGATCCCCGAAGCTCTGCGGGAAACGACGGTTGATGAATTCCTTGATCGTCTCTCAGATTACGACGAAGAGATGCTGGCAATGTTCAAGGCGGCTGAGGAGAAAGGCATGTCGCTGCGGTACATTGCTACACTCGATGGTCAGGGTAACGCGTCGGTTGGTTTACAGAAGGTGGCAGCCGATGATGCGTTTAGCAATATGCAACTCACTGACAACCTGGTGCAGTTTCAATCGGACCGTTATGCCAATAACCCATTGGTCATACAGGGCCCCGGTGCCGGTCCGGAAGTGACGGCGGGCGGCGTCTTTGGAGACCTGCTCCGGCTCACGACCATCCTGGGAGACGGTACTCTGTAATGTCAGACAACGATTTCAAGACAGCCTTTGCGCCGGCCTCCATTGGCAATATCGGCGTTGGTTTCGACATGCTCGGGCTCGCGATTACCGGCGTCGGTGACCGGGTTTCCGCCCGCAAGGCGGATAACACCGGTATCGTGATCAGGGAAGTGCAGGACCCGGAGGGAAATCTTCATCCGACCCTGTCGAATGCCACCGCAAAAAACACGGCTTCCATCGCTGCTGCCGCGCTATGGGAGGCCGCAGGTGATGGATCGGGCGTGGAGTTGATCGTACGCAAAGGAATTCCGCTGCAGTCGGGCATGGGGAGTTCCGCAGCATCAGCCGTGGCAGCAGTCGTTGCTGTAAACGCATTGCTAGAAAGGCCGCTTGCGACGGTTGACCTGCTCGAATACGCTCTCGCTGGCGAGCAGTTCGCCAGTGGCGGGTTGCACGCTGACAACGTTGCCCCCAGCCTGGTTGGCGGGCTCGTTCTGTGTCCGCAGGTTTTACTGCCAGACATGATCCCGTTATCGGCACCGGACGGCGTCTCCAGTGTCCTCGTTCACCCGGAATTGCAGGTCAACACTGCCGAGTCACGCAAAGGTCTTGCTCGTCATGTTTCCGTCGATCAATGGCTCACACAGCAGGGATTCCTCGCCGGATTCATCGCAGCCTGCAGCCAGGATGACATCGATATGCTCGGGCGCTGTCTTCGTGACGAGATCATCGAGCCACAACGCGCAGCCGCAGTCCCGTGTTTTGCGGATGCAAAGACGGCGGCGCACCAGGCCGGTGCGCTGGGCTGCTCCCTGTCAGGCAGTGGTCCGAGTATTTTTGCACTGTGCCGGGATGCGGATGCGTTAAATGTTGCCGCTTCCATGGAGCAGGCCTGTCGCAAGATGGACTATGACTGCGAGTCCTGGATCAGTCCGCTCGCAGCGCCAGGCGCACACGTGGAATAGGCTGCATGGATTATCGCAGCACAAGGGGCGCACCGGCGGTTTCGCTGGACACCGCGCTGGTCCAGGGCATTGCTGAGGATGGCGGCCTGTTTTTGCCGGTGGAGCTTCCGCAGTTCACTGTCGATGACTTCGATGCGGCTGAAAGCCTGCATGCAATTGCAGCCGTGTTGCTCCGGCCATTGTTCGTGGGCTCGAGCCTGGCGAAGGATCTGCAGCAAATCATTGACGAGACGTTTGCGTTTCCATTGCCGATTTCAGAATTACAGTCCGAAGAAGGTGACTGCGGCGTTCTGGAATTATTTCATGGTCCAACCGCTGCATTTAAAGATGTCGGTGCAAGATTCCTGGCAGCTTGCCTGTCCCGGCTCGAGGGGGATCCCGAAAACCCGTTGACGATCCTTGTCGCGACGTCCGGCGACACCGGTGGCGCGGTGGCTGCCGCATTTGATGGCCGACCGGGTATGCGGGTGACCGTCCTTTATCCGGACGGCCGCGTATCGGATCGGCAGGCACACCAACTAACCTGCTGGAGCGATAACGTGTTGTCCCTGGCGGTCGACGGCAGTTTTGACGATTGCCAGCGCATGGTAAAGGCTGCCATGGCCGACCCGGTGCTGACAGAAAAACACTGTTTTAGCTCGGCTAACAGCATCAATATTGGTCGACTGTTGCCGCAGTCAATCTATTATGCATTTGCCGCACTTTCACACTGGCGCCGAAGCCGTCGAAAGGCTTCGTTTATCGTGCCAACCGGTAACCTGGGTAACGCCTTCGCCTGTTACCTGGCACGCGAAATGGGGCTACCCATCGGTGACATCGTATTGGCGACCAATGCCAACCGAATCATCGTTGACTTTCTCGATGGCGAGGAATGGACGCCGCGGAGCAGTGTACCAACGTTGGCGTCAGCGATGGACGTGGGCAATCCAAGCAATATGGAACGATTGCGCACCCAGGGGGGTGAGGCGGCTAGCCTGGCTGGACAGGTACGAGCAATATCCGTGAGCGATGAGGAAATCGCTGCAGAGATTTGCCGCTCTTACGAAGAATTTGGCGTGGCCTGTTGTCCGCACACGGCGACCGCTATCCATGCTTGGCGCAATCTTGATATGACGGAGCGACTTGAAAAAGACTGGATCCTGGTGGCCACGGCACATGCCGCGAAATTCGAGCAGATCGTGGAGCCCTTGATCGGCAAGTCGGTAGGTATACCGGATGAACTTGCCAGGATACTGTCACGAGAACGGCGCTTTACCATTATCGACGCGACGACGACGGCGCTGGAAAATGCACTTGCCAAAGGTTTCTCGGAGACTCCCGCCAGCTGACGGGGTGCGGTATATTTCCTGTCAATGAACGAGTTCCTCTCGAATGGTTTACCCGGTGCCAGTCTGTTCGCCATCGTTGCGGGTTTCTTGGTGTTGGCGGCCTTTATCGTCTACACGAAACGCGGCAAGCCGCGGACGCTTGATTCGATCCTCAATAAAGTCGCCTACGAACGCATAGACAGCCTGATCATCCCCAAGATAGACGAAGGAGAGATCCAGATAGATCATCTGGTTCTGACCACGCAGGGACTCCTGATCATCGAGGTCAAGGAAGTGCAGGGCGCCGTGTTCGGCAGTGACGAGATGGATTCATGGACCGTAATCGCTGACGGCAAGCGCTTCACATTCAATAATCCCCAGCCCGCACTGTATGAGCGTATTGCAGCCGTAAAACAAATCGTTCGCCAGGTTCCGGTTGCTGGCAAAGTCGTCTTTCTTGATGGCGCTGAATTCAACAAAGGTGTTCCGAGCCTTGTTGCCAATCTCGACGAGTTACAAAGTGAGTTTGGTCACCGGGACCAGGAGGCCGCCAGGGCAATAATTGAGGCGTTTAGGCCACATTGGGAGCAAATCAAGGCGTGGGCAGCGTCATGAAGCAGGGCGGCCGGGCAAGCGCCGGACTTCATCGCGCATCATACGCGCGGGGCTCAAAGCACCACTAAGGCTGCAAACCCGATAAAGCCTGGAGCATTACCGGCAACCGGCAGGTTCAACTTGGCGTTGCCGGTGAAGCACTCCGGGTCGTCGCGCTCGTTTCCGGTCATGAAGCAGGTGGCAGGTCAAAGAAGACTTCAGCGGTTTTGCTGGTGGTGGCAGCAACTTCTTCCGGAGAACGACCGCGTACTTCGGCAATAACCCGGAGTACTTCTGTCAGCCAGGCGGGCTCATTGCGGCGTGTTTTGGGTCGCGGTCTCAGGCTGCGCGGTAACAGGTAGGGTGCATCGGTCTCGATCATCAGTCGATCGTCCGGAATAAGCCCGACAATGTCTTTCAAATGAGTGCCGCGTCGTTCGTCACAGATCCAGCCCGTAATGCCGATGTAAAGATCCAGGTCGAGCAGTTCACGTAATTCGGTTTCGTTCCCAGTAAAACAGTGTGCCACCGCCCTTGAAAGATTTGGCAATCGGGGTCGCAAAATATCGATGAAGTCTTTTTGGGCGTCGCGCTGATGGAGAAAGACGGGTAATCCGGATTCCTCTGCCAGTGTCAGTTGGCGTTCAAAGGCTACGCACTGCGCTTCTGCCGGCGAGAAATTCCGAAAATAGTCGAGCCCGCACTCGCCCACTGCGACGACTTCGGGTTCATCGAGCATGGCCTGGATGGATGAATGCACGTCATCGTTGTAATCGGTGGCGTGGTGCGGATGCACTCCTGCTGTAGACCAGAGTTGACCCGGCCGACCTTTGGCCAACTGAAGCGCCTCCCGGTTACTGTTTTCACTGCTGCCGGTTAATATCAGGCGCGTTACACCGACCTCGCTCGCTCGCTGAAGCACCGCATCGCGATCATCATCAAAGCTGTCATGCGCCAGGTTGGCCCCGATGTCGATGAGTTGCATGGGCTTACCTTGGGTGCCAGCGGAACATCACTGCTGCGACAAGCAGGAACAGTGCGCTCATGCCGAGCATCATGGATAACTGCGGCACGATCTGGGGCAGCCCGGCACCGTCAAGCATGATAGCTCGCGCAGCATCGAGCATGTGCGTGAGCGGAAACAGGGTCGCGATGCTGCGAATCCAGTCACTGGCCGCTTCGAGCGAGAACCAGACACCGGATAGCATCATCATAGGCCAGGTCACCATGTTGAGCATTCCCCCGGCCAGTTCTTCGCTGGTTACCCGGGCCGCCATCATCAGGCCCATCGAAATCATTGCGATGCATCCCGTCAGCAGCACAAGGAGCAGGTTCAGATGACTCCCATCCATGCGCGTATCCAGAAAGAACTTCGTCCCCGCATAAACAAATGACGTAATGATGACGATCAATACGAGTCGCGAAGCGACCTGCGCGATGACAAACTCAATGGCGCGCAGCGGTGTTGCCCGGAGGCGCTTCAAAAAACCGTTTTTGCGGTATCGGACCACGACATACCCGACTCCGAACAGGCTGCTGAACATGACGTTCATCCCCAGGATCCCTGGCAACACCCAGTCCAGGTAGCGGACTGGCTCACCCTGAATGCTGGCTTTTGCGATGGTCCCGCCCACCTCGTCATCGGCCTGCCGAAGGGCGAATTCAACAAAGTAACCTTTGGGTGAATCTGGATTGACCCAGTAGCGCGGCGCGTCACCGAAATCAACCAGCAAGTCCAGTTGGTGCCGCGCAACACGCCTGAAGCCTTTGTCCCGGTCATTCACTGGAATGAATTCTATATAACGGGATGTAAGAAAGGGATGTGCGGAGGTATCAAGCACTTCCTCCGCCTGGATGACCCCCACTGTGTATTCGGCACGATCAGAGCTGAAAATAAAGGACAGTCCGAACATGAGCGCTACCGGCAGAATAAGGTTCCA
This sequence comes from uncultured Woeseia sp., assembly GCA_964630795.1. Lineage (GTDB taxonomy): Bacteria > Pseudomonadota > Gammaproteobacteria > Steroidobacterales > Woeseiaceae > SZUA-117. The sequence continues at coordinate 6,271 of CAZVWF010000019.1, forward strand.
GCTCATCGTGCCGCGATCCCTGAGAAACTCAAGATTGCGTGCTTTGAAGATGGCGTAAATCCGCTTGAACATGGCTCAGGCTCGCAGTGAATGACCGGTCAGGTCGAGAAACAGGTCTTCCAGGTTGGGCTGGCGAATTTTCATGCGATTCAAGCCATCCGTGAGATCAGCGAGAGTTTTCAGGCTTTCGTTAACGTCGTCCGTCTCGATTTCGATAAGACCCATTGATTCGATCACGCGATGCTCAAGCGTCGCCAGGTCGCCGTTGAGATCATCCAGGGGCAGTTCGATGATCGTATTTTTGTAATGCGAGTTGAGCAGCGATCGCGGTGCTCCCTGAATAATAATCTTGCCCGCATCCATGATGGCGATTTCATCACAGAGAATTTCGGCTTCCTCCATGTAGTGCGTCGTAAGGATCACCGTGGTGCCTTCCGCCCGTATCTTTTTGACCAAATCCCAGAAATTGCGGCGGGCCTGTGGATCCAGCCCGGTCGTCGGCTGATCCAGGAAGACCAGGCGTGGACGATTGACGAGCGCTACACCGAGCAACAGCCGCTGCCGTTGCCCGCCGGATAACTTGCGATTGTCACGACCCAGCAGGTCGCCGAGGGAACATTGCTCGATTATGTGATCCAGGTCGGCCTGACGATCGTAGAGACTCTGAAACATTTCCAGCGTTTCCTTGACCGTAATGAAGTCCTGCAGCGCCGTATTCTGGAACTGGATTCCGGCTTCCTCCCGAAACCGGCTGCCCGCCGGGGAACCGTAATACCAAACCTCGCCGGCAGTGGCCGGCGTTACGCCTTCCATGATTTCGACCGTCGTGGTCTTGCCGGCACCGTTGGGCCCCAATAGCCCGAAGCAGGTCCCCTCCTGCACTTCGAACGAGACATTGTCGACTGCCAGTACGCCCGGATACTGCTTCACGAGATTCCTGGCTTCCAGGGAGACCTGCATGCTGTTGCCTGCTGTGGAAAAGAGCGTAAGGGTACCTGTTGCACGGCATACACGGTAGCGGGCTTATTGATATTCGGGTTTTGGAACCAATCGGGGTCCAGGGCGGGATGCACATGGACGATGCTGTTCGCTTCAGCGGGGACCTTCCCTGATTCTTAACAGCCCGGCGATGGAGAAGGCCACCTCAGCCGGTTAGAATGGGTTTGTGCACGACACCGCCGTACAACTTCCGCTCTTCAATGCGGAGCCGGAACAACCGGGCCAGGCGCCAGATTTTTCTGTACGCAGGAGCAAGCGCGCCAAACGCTTGTCGATCAAGGTCTACCCCAGGGGGCGGGTCGAAGTCGTCGTTCCGAATCGGACGAGTGCCCGTACGGTAAAGTCTTTCGTCGAGGAGAATGCGGAGTGGATCGACCGGGCGCGGGACTCTTTCGCCGAACAGTACATACCGGAGTCCTTTGTTCTGCCGGATATCATACAACTGCCTGCGGTCGGCCGTACGGCAATTGTTCGTTACCGCCCGGAGGCGAAGGCCAGGTCGGTACGTTTGCGATTCTCTAACGGTATCCTGAATCTTTACGGCAACACGGCCAGCGAAAAGGACTGTATCGCCGCGCTGCGGCGCTGGTTATCAGGCATCGCGAGGAAGGAATTCGAGCCGAGGCTCAGTGCACTGTCCACGGTTACCGGCACGCCTTACGAGAAGATGCACATCCGGATGCAGCGGACCTGCTGGGGAAGCCGGAGCTCGAGCGGGACCATCAGCCTGAATCTGTGCCTCCTGTTTGTTTCCCCGGAGTTACTGCGTTACCTGATGATTCACGAGCTCTGCCATGGTCGGCACATGAACCACTCGAAGCGCTTCTGGCGGATGGTTGGTCAGTACGAACCGCGATACCGGGTGCTCGACAAGCAGCTCGGTGAGGCGTGGAAGGCGGTTCCAGCCTGGCTTGGTATTTACTAAAAAAACAATTATTTAAAATTGTTTCTTCAAGTAATAACTTAACCTTGGTCTAACAGTTCCCGAAGATTGATCACGGCTGCGTTGGCCCTGGCGAGGTAGTTCGCCATCACCAGTGAATGATTCGCAAACAGTCCGTATCCGCCGCCGTTGAGAATCATTGGAGAATGCAGTGGGGCGAGACTGGCTTCCAGCTCCCGGATAATCTGTCGAACACTGGTTTCTGCGTTCTTGTCAGCCAGTACGTTAGCAAAATCAAATTCTGTCGCACGGAAAAAATGGACCAGGGCCCAGGCGGTTCCGCGAGCCTCATAGAAGATATCGTCAATTTCCAGCCAGGCTGTCTTTACCGAAACGCGATCCGGCAGAGTCGCACTGGCAACAGCGGCCGAATCGCCGGCGAGATCTGTGTTGATGACGTCCTGGGCGACACTGTCACCGAGGCGACGTGACAGACTGCCCAACCGTTTCTCGACCTGGGCGAGCCACTCCCGCAAATTATCGGCTCTGGCAAAGAACTGGGCATCGCCACCGCCAGCGGACAACCGGTCCCGGTAATTCTTGAAGCCCGCGATGGCGTCACGGTATTCGGACTCGGTTTGCGGAAAAATCCAGGAATGGTTGTCGAAGAAGATCTTTGGTTCCGCCTCGGCCAGGTCGGGATCTTCACGGGATTGAGACTGACTGCGGCTGTGATCGTTACGCGTCACTCGTGCGAGATCACGCACCTGTTGCAGGACACCGAGTTCCCAGTTCGGAATATTGTCGAGTATGACACCGGGCAAACCGATGTCGTTGCTCAGGTATCCGCCCGGTTTCTCAAGCAGGGTCTCGGCCACTCTGATCATGGTGTCGGCCGTGGCATAGCCCACCACCGCTTCGTCCGAACGGGGTCCCTGGTTGACCCAGAAGACATCCGGCGTTCGCGACCAGTACCAGGCTAGCGCCAGGTTCAGCACGATAATGATGGCTAGCACGACGTAAACGGCACCAACCCACAGTGGTCGACGGTTGATCATCTCCTCGGCTGTTTCTGTGCGTTTAAAGATCATGGTGAATAATCGTTAGATGGCCAGGCGTCTAACCAGTTCCGGTAGTAACTCACCGGATGCGCCCTGGAGAGCGAAGTCACAACGGGAGGACAAAGGTGTCGGATCGATGTTGATTTCAATGACGGTCGCGCCCCTTTGCGCAGCTGCAGCCGCGAAACCCGCCGCCGGCCAGACCAGGGACGAGGTGCCGATCGAGAGGAATACATCACAGTCATCTGCGGCCTCGGTAGCGACTTTCAAGGCCAACTTCGGAATGGCTTCGCCAAACCAGACAACGCCGGGACGCAGGTGGCCGCCACACCGACGGCAGCGCGGGTCTGCTGAACTGGGGTCGTCGTCCTCAAGCGTATCCTCGACGAAACAACGCGTGGCAAACAGATTGCCGTGGAACTCGGTGACGTGCTGGCTGCCGGCTCGCTGGTGCAGGCCATCGACATTCTGGGTAATCAGGGTCATTTCGGGGACCTGGTCCTCGAGCGCTGCCAGCGCAAAATGTCCCGGGTTAGGCTCCGCTTCCGCTACCAGTTTGCGCCGCCATCGATACCAGCGCCAGGCCAGAACCGGATCCTGCAGGAACGCTTCTGGCGTTGCCAGTTCCTGCGGATCGAATTCTGCCCACAGGCCGCTTTGTGCCTCCCTGAAAGTGGGAACGCCACTTTCGGCGGATACGCCGGATCCGGTCAATACGAGAATGTTCTTCGCATCCCGGAGAATCTCGATGACAGCGGCAGGGATTTCCGCGCCCATGTCAGCCACGGGCCTGGTGCGGGTTCCTGCGATTCAGATCAGGCTGTAGAAGCCAGCTGGCGCAGGACGTAGTGGAGGATGCCACCATGCTCATAATAGTCGCGTTCCTTCGGCGTATCGATGCGCACTTGCGCCTCAAACGTCGTACTGCCGCCGTCAGGGGCGGTGGCGGTGACCTGGACGATCTTTGCCTCCGGATCGATGTGACCTTCGATGGCAAAGGTTTCCTTGCCGGTCAGTCCCAGCGAATCGGCGCCTTCGCCATCCATAAACTGGAGTGGCAGTACGCCCATTCCGATCAGGTTCGAGCGATGGATACGTTCATAGCTTTTCGCTATAACCGCTTTGACACCCAGTAGCATCGTGCCCTTGGCGGCCCAGTCCCGTGAAGAACCGGTGCCATACTCGGTGCCGGCCAGCACAACCAGCGGCGTACGGTCCTGCTGGTACCGCAGCGCCGCATCATAAATCGACATCTGTTCATCGCTTGGCTGGTACCGGGTCCAGCCACCCTCGGTCCCCGGTGCGAGCTGGTTGCGAAGTCGAATGTTGGCAAAGGTGCCACGCATCATGACTTCGTGGTTGCCGCGACGCGAGCCATACGAGTTGAAGTCGGCCTGGAGGACGCCGTTCGATCGCAGGTAATCGGCAGCCGGACTGTCGGCCGCTATGCTTCCGGCTGGTGAGATGTGGTCTGTTGTGACCGAGTCTCCCAGCAAGGCGAGAACCCGTGCGCCAGTGATGTTCTCGACAGGTTTGGTGTCCAGCGTCATATCCACGAAGTAGGGCGGGTTTCGAACGTAGGTCGAATCGGGGGCCCAGTCATAGATTTCACCCGCCGGTGAGTCGATACGATTCCAGTTGGCGTCGCCATCGAATACGCTGTCGTAGCTGCTCTTGAACATGGATGAGTCGATGTTTGCACTAACTGCGTGCTGAATTTCCTTCTGGTCCGGCCAGATGTCACGCAGGTACACAGGATTGCCATCGGCATCTTCTCCAACTGCATCGTTGCGAAGATTGACATTCATGGAGCCTGCCAGGGCATAGGCGACAACGAGCGGCGGCGACGCGAGGAAGTTCATCTGAACGAGCGGGTGAATTCTGCCTTCGAAATTCCGGTTTCCGGAAAGTACGCTGCAGCCGACAATGTTGCCATCCTGAACGCCCTGTGCGATTTCCGGGAGGAGAGGCCCGGAGTTACCGATGCAGGTCGTACAGCCGTAGCCCACCGTATAGAAACCGAGCGCGTCAAGGTCATCATTCAATCCGGACTTTTCGAGGTAGTCCGTGACCACTTTGGAGCCCGGCGCAAGACTCGTCTTGACCCAGGGCTTCGTGGTCAGGCCCTTTTTGCGTGCGTTTCTTGCAAGCAGGCCAGCGGCGATCATGACCGCCGGATTGGATGTGTTTGTGCAACTTGTGATGGCAGCGATCAGAACAGATCCATCGGAAAGCTCGACCGATTCACCTTCAATCTCGATCGTCGAGGACCCGCCTGATTCGCGGTCCGCCGTCATGTCTGCGAGATGTTTGCGATAGGACTCGTCTGCGACGCTCAATGCAATGCGGTCCTGTGGCCGTTTAGGGCCGGCCAGGCTCGGCTCGACCAGTCCCATGTCCAGTTCCAGTGTATCGGTGTACAGAGGGTCCGGCTGTCCGGAATGGCGCCACAGGCCCTGAGCCTTCGCGTAGGCCTCGATCAGCTGGATATGGCCGTCCTCACGACCTGATAGTTTGAGATAGCGAATAGTTTCGTCGTCAATCGGGAATATCGCGCAAGTGCTGCCGAACTCCGGTGACATATTGCCCAGGGTCGCACGATCCGCCAGCGGCAGGTCGTCGAGGCCGTCACCGAAGAACTCGACGAATTTGCCGACCACGCCTTTCTCACGCAGCATTTCAGTGACGGTCAGCACGAGATCCGTTGCTGTCGTGCCTTCTTGCAGCTTTCCGGTGAGCTTGAAGCCGACTACATTCGGGATCAGCATCGTTATGGGCTGGCCGAGCATCGCGGCTTCAGCCTCGATGCCGCCTACGCCCCATCCAAGGACGCCAATGCCATTAATCATTGTCGTGTGCGAGTCGGTACCCACCACTGTGTCAGGATAGGCCTTGTGCATCCCGCCTTCGCCGGCGTCAAAAACCACGCGGCTCAGATATTCGAGGTTCACCTGGTGAACGATGCCGGTGTTGGGCGGCACGACCCGGAAGTTTTCGAAGGCCCCCTGGCCCCAACGCAGGAATGAGTACCGTTCGTGGTTCCGTTCGAATTCGATCTTGTTGTTCAGGTCCAGCGCATCCGCGCTGCCATAACGATCGATCTGTACTGAGTGATCGATGACAAGCTCGGCAGGCGATAGTGGGTTGATGCTGTCGGCATTGCCTCCCAGCTTGACGACGGCGTCACGCATGGCAGCCAGGTCCACAACCGCCGGTACGCCGGTAAAGTCCTGAAGAATGACCCGGCTGGGCGTGAATGATATCTCGGTGCTGGGTGCGGCTGCCGGGTCCCAGTTGGCCAGCGTCAGGATATCGTCGCGGGTCACATCACGACCATCTTCGAATCGCAGCAGGTTCTCGAGGAGTATTTTCAGGGAAAAGGGCAGCCGTTCTACGTGGCCTTCCTGCACCGCATCAAGCTTGTAGATTTCGTATTCTTTTCCGCCGACATTCAGTATGGAACGAGCGCCGAAGCTGTCCGTCATGATTTTTTCTCCGGGAGATCTGTGGGTCTGGCGAAGGCACCGGGCCATCGCGGGGCGGCATTATAGCGTCTTAACCCGGCTTTAGCAGCGCCTCGTCGTCGCGAATTGCCTGGTCGATGACCGCGCCACCGAGGCAACGCTCGCCTGCATAAAAAACCGCAAACTGGCCCGGCGTTACATCCGCCTGCAGCCCGGCAAAACGTACCAGCAGGGACTGATCGTCAACCAGTGAAACTGTGCAGTCCTGATCGGGCTGCCGATAGCGAAGCTTGACCTTGCACTTGAGTGGCCGTCCATCGACCAGTGGCTCGGGGAGGCCGTTGATCCAGTTCGCAGCCGTAGCTGAAAGTGCATTACTGTAACGTCGCGGATGATCGCCCTGAACCACGATGAGCAGTTTTTCCTCGAGGTCCTTGGCGGCGACGTACCATGCTTCGTCACTGGCATCGCGACGCCCGCCAATGCCGAGCCCCTGCCGTTGTCCCAGTGTGTAGTACATCAATCCGTGGTGCTCGCCAATCTTTTCCCCTTCGGGGGTCCGCATTTCACCCGGGCTGGCCGGTAGATAGTTGGACAGGAAATCCCGAAAAGGACGCTCGCCGATAAAGCAGATACCCGTACTGTCCTTCTTGTCGAAAACGTCCAGGCCGGCCGCCCTGGCCGTGGCCCGGACGGCTGCTTTGTCGAGTTCGCCGAGCGGAAACACCGTTTCTGCCAAGGCTGCCTCAGCAACCGCATGCAGGAAATAACTCTGGTCCTTGGAAGGGTCCATCGCTTTCATTAGCCACGTCCGACCGTCCACGCATCTCGTCCGCGCATAATGGCCGGTGGCAATCAGGTCTGCGCCCAATCTGTGAGCATACGCCCGGAACACGCCGAACTTTATTTCCCGATTACAGAGCACATCGGGGTTTGGCGTTCGCCCGGCGCGATACTCGTCGAGAAAGTAGTCGAAGACCTGGTCCCTGTACTCCTCGGAGAAATTCACGGCATGAAAGGGTATGCCGATATGCTCACAGACGTTCCGCGCATCTTGCAGGTCTTCAGCCGCCGTGCAGTAACCGTCGTCATCCTCCCAATTGGTCATGTGCAGCGCCTGGACATTCGCACCAAGATCTTTCAGCAACAGGGCAGCCACAGCAGAGTCCACGCCGCCGGACAGGCCGAGCACGACGCTTTTACCTTCTAGGTTAGTGGCAGGAGCAGACATGGCCGCGCATTTTAGCAGCGGCAACGGCGATCAGACGAGACTTGCGCTCGCGAGAGTCTCTTGAACGTGCTGCTGAACTGGCATCAGCGAGGCGAGTTTGGAAACCGGTTCTCGCTTGCCTGCGAGGTAATCGTCGATGACACGCATGACGACTGGCGTGCGAAGGTCCCGCCGCCGGGCCTGGAGATCCCTGCGCGTGAACCAGTGGACTGCATGAATGCCGTCATCCAGTTCGTGCTTGGTATCTTGTGACAACAGGTCAGCCACATAAACAATGCGCAGGAAGTTCTGGCGTGTCTGTGGATGAATCCAGAGATAAACACCCAGCAACCCGGCCACATTGATAATGCACCCCGATTCCTCGATCGTTTCGCGCTCCGCAGCTTGTTCGGGAGACTCCCCGGATTCAATATGACCGCCGGGTTGATTGAGAACGATCACGCCGGACGAGCGTTCCTCGACAATCAGGAATTGGCCGTCCTTTTCCACGACCGCTGATACTGTCAGATCAGTAGGGCTCACTGCCGCAACATCCTTTTAAATGCCGAGTTGACGGAATTCTATTTCGGCTTCACTCGCTTGCCATATTTCGTCAAACATCGTGCCATACAATTTGGCAACTGCCGGTTCGTAAGTATCGGCTATGCCTTCCCAGCGTTCGTGACGGAGGCGATAGACGAGGGCAGTTCCGTCGGCGATACAAAATGACTCGCCATGAGTACGATGGTCTTCGCGCACATGGCGAAACTCGATATACGTGTTCAAACGCCGACCGAGATTCACAAATGCATTGCCATTCTTGATGCCCCGAGCCGGGTCAGCAATCAATACCCGGATCCGGGCATAGGATTGCGACAAAACAAGCCGTTTTACGACCTCCAGGAAATCCGGGTCGTCGTATATGCCGGGATCCAGATCGTGGGTAAAGATCGACAGTTTGCGTGAGGCTTCGCCGGCGACAGCGAGAACTGCTTGCCGCATCTCGTCCTTCGTCGAAATGACCCACCGGTTCCCTTTTTGTCGTGCTGGTTCCATAGCCTGTCTAAATGCTTCTTGGTCTTAAGACCCTTTGGGTGGAAAGTTTACCGAGCGTAACGCCCATTTCTGTGCCAACTGTGTCACGTTTTGACAATAGAGCAGGGCAGGATCGGTCTTTATTTCCCGGTGTGGAACCCGTCAAACAAGCCTTCCCCTGCCATCCAGAGCATGAGTTCACGGTGCCTTTCCATGGTGTCGGGACACAACGAAAGTTGACGATCGGCACACAGGGTTTTCACGAGCGTGAGCGCCTCTTTATCAATCGACCGGTCCGCACCATTGACAAAAACAAACACCTGGTCGTCGCATTCCAGCCAGGCAACTTGTGCCATCCCGTGCACCTGGACATTTGAATTCGTTCCCACTGTGTCGATAAATGCATTCGGGCCGGGGGCGACCGGGACCAGCCAGGCTTTGGGGTCCGTCGCAACACAGCCCAGGATACGGCCTATCTCGGCATCCGTAAGTGACGAACTTGAGAGACCTTGATCACGAATTCGATGAATCGTCTGTACATCGATTCGACCAGCACCAGCTTCCTTGGGCGTCAGATCTGTATCGGAATAAAAAATCAGTGAATCCTGTTCAGTGGCATCACCGGCAAGCTTGTCGAGCACGCGCTCCTGCCCGAGAGCCAATTCCCGCCGGGACGGTGCACGGCAGCCGATGGAGTAGGTCGTGCACAGTTCCACGGCGACACCCCAGTGCGGCACACCCGGCGGTAAATACAATACGTCGCCGTATTCAGCACGATGCGCCAGCGTCGCGGGGAAGGGTTTAACCAGGGCCAGCCCCTTGGTTTCCTCGTCAGCCTGGATCTCGTCGGGGTCGCCCAATGTCCATTCACGTACGCCACTTCCCTGGCACAGGAACACATCGTAATTGTCTACGTGCGGCCCCACACTGCCGCCAGGTGCCGCGCAGCTGACCATCACATCATCAAACCGCCAGTCCGGCACAAACGCAACCTGGGAGAGATAACGGCGAAACTCCGGCAGGTGCTTTTCAACGTCCTGCACGAGCAAGGTCCAGTCCCGTGGTGGCAGATCAACCAGTACAGACTCCTCAAAAGGGCCAAACTCAACCCGGTAGTGAATATCGCCTCCCGCCCGATCCGTGTAGATGAGGCGCGACTCGACATCAGGCTGCATCGCGAGCCATGCCAGCTCATCCGGACTGAGTTGGGGTAGTTCGTCCGGCAAAGCGCCCGGCAAAAAGCAGGGTTTCTTTTGCCAGTGATTTCGAAGAAACGGCTCGATGTCGTTGTGTTCCAGCATCGCAGAGGGTCGTTCAAAAGTGGCTAGTCTAGCGGCTTATCAGTGGGAGGGAAGGGAAATGCTGAAGCGGGTCCTGATGATTTCCGCGGGCACGGTCGCGTTAACGTTCAGCTCAAGGGCCGGACAGGGTGATTGTCATCGCGGAAAGAGACCCCGGCCGTCGACGAGAGCGGGACGTAACAGCGCCCGCAGCGAAGCTGTTTGTGAATCATGATTTGATCGCAGGGCTGTTTTTACCCTGACCGGGTGAGACAGGTCAGTCCAGCGTGGTCGCCAGCGTTTCAGCGATGCCGAGATAATTGGCCGGTGTCATCGCCAGCAGGCGCGTTTTTTCTTCTTCCGGTATCTCCAGCGTGCCGATGAATTCGTGGAGCATTTCACGATCGACCGCTTTCCCCCGCGTCAATGCTTTCAGTTTCTCGTAGGGCTCGGGAACCGCGTATCGGCGCATCACGGTCTGGATCGGTTCAGCCAGGACTTCCCAGGCCTCGTCGATATCTGCAGCGATTGCCACCGGGTCCGCTTGCATTTTCTTGAGACCCTTCGATGCTGCATTCAGTGCGATCATCACGTAGCCCAGTGCGACGCCAAAATTTCGCTGTACTGTCGAGTCGGTCAGGTCGCGCTGCCACCGGGACACTGGTAACTTCAGTGCCAGGTGATCGAGGATGGCATTGGCGAGACCCAGGTTGCCTTCCGCATTCTCGAAGTCGATCGGGTTGACCTTGTGCGGCATCGTCGAGGAACCCACCTCATTGTCCGCCACCTTCTGGCGGAAGTAGCCAAGTGAGATATAGCCCCACAGGTCCCGGCAAAGATCAAGCACGATCGTGTTATAGCGCATCAGGGCATGACAGTATTCGGCTGTCCAGTCATGCGGCTCTATCTGGGTTGTATGCGAGTTCGGATTGAGGCCGAGTGATTCGACGAAGGCCTTGCTCACAGATTGCCAATCGACATCGGGGTAGGCTGCCACGTGGGCATTGAAGTTGCCGACCGCGCCATTGAACTTGCCGCGAATTTCAACGACAGCAAATTGCTTCCGGGCCCGTGACAGACGATGCACGACGTTCGCCAGTTCTTTGCCGACCGTGGTGGGGCTTGCGGTCTGTCCATGGGTTCGCGACAACATCGGGGTCGTCGCATATTCGTTGCTCATCGATCGTAATTTTGAGGTGACATCGCGCATGCACGGCTGGATTACTTCCTCCCTCGCGGCGCGCAACATCAGCGCGTAGGAGAGGTTGTTGATGTCCTCGGACGTGCAGGCGAAGTGGATGAACCCGGCCAGGCATTGCGATTCTGTGCCCGTCCCGATCTTTTCCCTGATGAAATACTCTACAGCCTTGACGTCGTGATTGGTGGTTGCCTCAATCTCTTTCACCCGTTCAGCGTCGTCAACCGTGAATCCGTCGACGATGTCGTTCAAGACGGCTTTCATGACCGAAGACAGCGGGGGAAGCTCGGCTATCGATGGCTCATCGGCCATCCACTGCAGCCAGCGCACCTCGACCAGGACCCGATAACGAATCAGTCCATATTCACTCAGGATATCGCGAAGGCCACCGATCTTGTCCGCGTAACGACCGTCGGCTGGGGAGAGAGCTCTCAATTTGTTGCGTTCCATCCTGTCGCTGCCTCTGGACTTAGGCGCGGAAAGCGCGAATCATACACCAAAGGCAATCATTTCATCAGGCGGTGTTTCGCCACTGGCGCACCGGGAGAGCAAGGATCCAATGAGCAACAAAGCTTTTCGTACCGTGCATGACAGCATGGGTGAGCTGGAAGTACCGAAGGACGCATTGTGGGGGGCTCAGACACAGCGTGCCGTCGACAATTTCCCCATATCCGGCATCCCCATGCCGCGTTCGTTTATTGCAGCGGTCGGCCTGGTCAAGTGGGCTTGTGCCGGCGCCAATGCCGAACTGGGCTTGTTGACAATCCGCAAAGCGATGGCCATTCAGGAAGCCGCGCTGGAAGTTGCCGACGGCAGCCATGACCAGCACTTCCCGATTGACGTTTTTCAAACGGGCTCCGGCACGAGTTCCAACATGAATGCCAACGAGGTGATCGCGCAACTCGCGACGGAGAAGCTCGGTAACGAGGTTCATCCGAACGATGAGGTCAATATGGGCCAGAGCAGCAATGACGTCATTCCGACGTGTGTGCACGTCAGTGCGGCTCTTGGGATGCATGAAGCGCTGCTACCGGCGCTGGCGCACCTGTCATCTGTGCTCGAAAAGAAAGCACGAGAGACGGATGCGGTTGTCAAGACCGGACGAACGCACCTGATGGACGCGATGCCGGTGACACTGGGACAGGAACTGGATGCCTGGCGCGTGCAGGTTGATCATGCGAGCGAGCGCCTGAATGATTCGATGCAGCGATTGACGGGACTGGCACAGGGTGGCACGGCGGTCGGAACGGGCATCAATGCCCATCCCCGGTTCGGTGCCAAGGTGGCCACCTTGCTCGCAGAGCAAACGGATATTCCCTTTAAGCCGGCGGACTCATTGTTTACGGCCCTGAGTTGCCAGGATGTCGCTGTAGAGGCTTCCGGTCAGTTGCGAGCACTGGCCGTGAGCCTGACCAAGATAGCGAACGATTTACGCTGGATGAATTCCGGCCCGCTGGCGGGCATTGGTGAAATCGCGTTGCCAGCGTTGCAGCCCGGTTCCAGCATTATGCCGGGCAAGGTCAATCCGGTGATTCCGGAGGCCGTCGCAATGGTTTGCGCGCAGGTTGTTGGCAACGACGCGACGATCGCGATGGCGGGGCAGTCTGGCAACTTCCAGCTCAATGTCATGCTGCCGGTTGTCGCGCACAATCTTCTGCAGAGCATCGAAATTCTCGCCAACGGCGCGACCTGCCTGGCAGATTCCGCCATCGCCGGTTTCGTTGTCAATGAAGACAACATCCGGGCGGCACTGGACCGAAATCCTATACTTGTCACCGCCCTGAACCCGGTCATTGGCTATGAAAAGGGCGCGGCTATCGCCAAGAAAGCCTACGCCGAAGGCCGGCCAATCAAGGACGTCGCACGAGACGAGACCGACCTCACTGACGAAGAGCTGGATCGGCTGCTGGATCCGGCGGACCTTGCAAAGGGCGGCATCAAGAACTGATGTCCATCATCACCGCCGATGATATCCGGCAACGACTGGCGCGCACGAGGAGGCCTGACGATCCACTGGCGGTCGATTTTAGCCATATGGGCGCCCGCATGCCGGAGGCGATGATCGATCAGCTCAAGCCACGGCTGCGCGCAGCAGGTGTGCTGTTACCAGTCGTCGATCGCCCGGAATCTCCCTCGGTCCTGCTTACGGAACGGTCAAAAGTACTCAAGCACCATGCCGGGCAGGTCAGTTTTCCCGGTGGTGGCATGGAATCGCACGATGAGGATATCGTTGCTACGGCGCTGCGCGAAACGCATGAAGAGGTAGGTATCGCACCCGGGCACGTTGATGTCGCGGGGTACCTGGAGCCTGTTGCAACCATCACCGGCTACGCCGTGACCTGCGTGATTGGTATCGTGCCGGAGTCGGTGAAGTGGGAGGCCGATCCGCTGGAGGTGGACGAGGTTTTCGAGGTGCCATTGAGCTTCCTGCTGGATGAAGCCAACCTGCAAGTGACAGAACGTGACTTTGAAGGGGTGAAACTTCCCGTCGCCTCCTTCCACTATGAAGGACACCAAATTTGGGGTGCTACCGCAGGCATGCTCGTCCGCCTTAGAGAAAAAATTATAAATACTTTATAAAACAAGGATTAATGAAATCTTTAAATAAATTACTTGAGGTTATGGCGCAGTTGCGCGACGGAGAAACCGGCTGTCCCTGGGACGTGGAACAGGATTTCTCGACGATCGCCCCGTACACCATCGAGGAGGCTTACGAGGTAGCGGATGCGATTGCCCGAAATGATCTCGGTGATCTGCGGAATGAACTGGGCGACCTGTTGTTCCAGGTCGTTTTTCACGCACGCATGGCGGAAGAACTCGGTGAATTCACCTTTGACGATGTTGCGTCCGGTATCACCGACAAGATGATCCGCCGTCACCCCCACGTATTTGGTACCGATGCCGAAAAAGCCCAGGGCCCGCAAAAGGGGGCCTGGGAACAAATCAAGGCTGCCGAACGGGCGGCTGCCGCGCGCAGCACCCCGGACAGCGTGCTGGATGGTCTCGCAACGGTAATGCCGGCGCTCAAACGCGCCGAAAAGCTCGGCAATCGGGCTGCATCGGTTGGCTTTGACTGGTCGGATGCACGGGGCGCCAGAGCCAAGATCAGCGAGGAGCTTTCGGAACTGTCGGCTGCCGAGTGCAGCGGCAAGCGGCAGGATATGGAGGAAGAACTCGGGGATTTGCTCTTCGCAGTCGTCAATTTGGCCCGCCACCTCAAAATAGACCCTGAAAAGGCGCTGGCTGACGGCAATCGCAAGTTCGAACGGCGATTTCGGCGAATGGAATCTGCGGCGGCCGACGATGGTGCCCCCCTTGAGGCCCTCAGGCTGGAGGAGTTGGAAGTGCGCTGGCAGGAAGCGAAAAAGCACGACCAGCCAACGGCCGGGTCCAAATCCTGACATTCATAAAGCGTTCAGTTTTAAGGCTTTTATGGCGTTTTCGTTCAGCGGGGATTCATTGCCGCCTGGCTAATCTTGGCCCCAGGCTCGGAAACGGTCCGGGTCACTTACCCAAGTATGGAGAGAGGCAATGAAGACGAAATCCTGGATTGCGTACGTAACGGGGCTTGCAATTGCGTCGCTGGTCCTGGTCGGCGGTCAGGTCTTCGCGGCGGACTATGTATCCAACAGTACACGTCATGGCGCGGTCTACGATTATGCGAGTGTCATCGAGGTAACGCCGGTTGTCCGGTATGTCACGGTCACGACACCCGTCAAGGAGTGCTGGGAAGAGACGGCGTACTACACCCGAACCCGCCCGGATGCCGGCAGGGTTGGTAAAACACTGTTTGGCGCCATTGTCGGCGGCGTTATCGGACATCAGTTCGGCAGCGGTAGCGGCAACGACGCGGCAACCATAGCCGGCTCACTCGTAGGGGCCGCGGTCGCCAATGGCTCCGGTAACCGTCCTTATTATCACACCACCGAATATGCACGGCCGGTCCGGCGTTGTGAGACCAATTACCGATCGCACCAGGAAGAGCGTGTCGATGGCTATGACGTGCTGTATCGCTACCATGGCCAGAAATACACGACGCGGATGCCGTATGACCCGGGTAAAAGATTAAAAATTCGGGTAGACGTGCGACCGGCCGGGTAATTTCCCGATCTTCGCCGGCGCTGTCTGTGGCCGGGTCCATTGCAATCACGCCGGCGACCTTTCACACTTGCTGTGGCACAACATTTCTCCCGGGCAGATATTCATGCGTATCCTGCTGACCCTGATCACCGCTACGTTGCTGGTTGCACAGAGTGCGCCGGCATTGGCGTTGTCTCGGACGACGGATGCCGTGGCGGGGGTGGCTTCGTGGGGGCCGGTTACCGATACGGCACCGCGACAGTCCGGCTGTCCAAGCCTCAACCAGGCGGTCGAGCGGGTTCGACGACAGTACAATGGTCGAATTGTGAGTGCCGAAACCCAGGTGCGGCGCGGCGTTCAAACTCATGTGATCAAGGTCCTGACCAGCGATGGCAAGGTCAAGACCGTCCGGATCCGGGGCTGCCGGGTTTGACCTGCATAGAAACGGAGAGGGTCGATGCGATTGCTTGTCATTGAGGACGATGCCGTATTGCGCGAATCGCTGTGCAAACAACTTGCGGAGAGCGGATTTGGTGTCGAGCAGGCAGGTGACGGGCGCGAAGGCCTGTATTTCGCACTGGAATACCCCGTCGACCTTGCCATCGTTGACCTGGGACTGCCCAAGATGTCCGGGCTGGAAGTGATCCAGGAAGTGCGGGAGCAAGGGAAGACCTTTCCGATCCTGGTACTGACGGCGCGGGATCGCTGGCAGGACAAGGTCGATGGCCTGGATGCTGGCGCCGATGATTATGTTGTCAAGCCGTTCCACTTCGAAGAAGTCTCGGCACGGGTCAAGGCCCTGCTGCGTCGCAGTGGGGGCTGGGCCACCTCGGTCCTGTCGGCCGGACCGGTGAACCTGGATACATCCCGCCAGGAACTCAAAGTGAACAACGTGGCGGTGGAGCTGACCAGTTATGAATATCGCATCATCGAGCACCTGATGATGCGGGCGGGTGAGGTGATTTCGAAATCCGAGCTGACTGACCGGCTGTATGACCAGGACTTCGAGCGGGACAGCAACGTTATCGAGGTGTTTATTGGTCGGCTACGCAAGAAGATGGATCCGGACAACAGCCTGAAACCCATCGAAACGCTGCGCGGGCGGGGCTATCGCTTCGCCATCGAACGTAACCAGGCCGACTAAGCCGCGCTAATGACCTCGTTAGGCGCAAGGCTACTGGTATCCGTCAGCCTGTTGCTCATCCTGTTCTTCGGCGCCACGATCGTCGTCCTCGACGTCGCCTTTCGCCAGGCCGGCGAACAGGCTCAGGAAGATATACTGGATACCCAGCTAATGGCGCTGATTGCCGAGGCCGGACCCAATGCCGATGGCGAGGTCGTCATGCCACTCGACCTTCGCGAAGCCGATTTCAGCAACCTCGGCTCAGGGCTCTATGGCGCGCTGGCCGATGAAACCGATACGCCGGTCTGGACATCGCGCTCATCTCTCGGGCTTAACGTGCCGTATGGCGCCGTCCCACCGCCGGGCGCATACAGTTATTCCCGCGTCATGCTTGAAGACGGCACACCGTTAATGGCCTTGAGTTTTCACGTGCAATGGGAGCTCGCAAACGGTGAGCTCAAACCTTACACATTTCGGGTAGCGCAAAGCCTGGATTCATTTAATGCGCAGCTGTCGGCATTTCGACGGCAGTTGTTCACGTGGTTCGGCGCCGTGGCATTGATCATGCTGCTGGCGATATCCATCGTCATGCGCGGGTTATTAAAACCCCTGCGGCAGATCGAGTCAGAGATCAGCGAGATTGAAAGCGGACATCGCCAGGCGCTCTCCGACAAATTTCCCGACGAGTTGTCCAGCGTGGCGCGTAATATGAATCTGTTGATCGGCAGCGAGCGCGGACGTTCCGAGCGCTATCGAAATACGCTGGACAACCTCGCGCATAGCCTGAAGACGCCACTGGCAGCCATTCGATCGGTCTTGTCCGAGCAGGAATCTGACGATCTGACGCGGCGCATCGAAGCGCAAATAGAACGCATGAATGACATTGTGCGTTACCAGTTACGCAAACCTTCCTCGATTAAAAGCGAGAGCTTCGGGGTCGTTGTTGTGCCGGTTGCTGATGAGCTACGCAAACTGGTCGGCGGACTGCACAAGGTCTACAAGGACAAGTCGCCGGATATCCGCGTAGAGGCGCCCGATGACGTGTTGTTTCGCGGAGATACCGGCGACTTCCTCGAGCTTGCCGGCAACCTGCTCGACAACGCCTGCAAGTGGTGCGATTCGAAAGTCAGCCTGACCCTGTCGCCCCTCGGTGGCGCGGGTGCCGGTACGGGTGCCATGTCCCTGGTGGTCGAGGATGACGGCCCGGGGATTCCCGAAGAGGCGAGGGAGGCGCTGTTGCAAAGAGGCATACGCCTTGACGAAAACGCGCCCGGTCATGGGATCGGACTCGCTGTCGTCAAGGATATCGCCCGGTCCTATGGTGGCGAGGTGGAGATCGGGGCGTCCGCTCTCGGCGGAGCCCGGATCGCCGTTACCGTTAAGCCTGACTAAGCGTCAGGTTTCCTGGTTTTTCTTTATTGCTTTGCCGACATCAATGAGGGGTTCGATAAGATCGAGTGGCAGCGGGAAGATGATGGTATTGGTTCGATCCCCCGCGACTTCTTTCATGGTTTGCAGGTAGCGTAACTGCAAGGCCTGCTTCTGTGATTCCAGCTTTTGCGCTGCCTCGGCCAGGATATCGGCTGCCTGGCGCTCACCTTCGGCAGAAATGACCTTGGCCCGTCGGGCACGTTCGGCTTCGGCCTGCTGGGCAATCGACCGGATCATGCTTTCATCGAGATCCACATGCTTGATCTCAACGTTAGCGACCTTTGTGCCCCAGTTATCGGTACGCTGATCCAGGATGACCTGGATATCTGCGTTCAATTTGTCGCGTTCCGACAGCATGTCGTCCAGCTCGTGCTGGCCAAGCACCGAGCGCAATGTCGTTTGAGACAGCTGACTGATCGCCTCAAAAACATCGGCAACCTGAATAACCGCTTTCTCCGGATCGACGATACGAAAATAAATAACCGCGTTCACTTTGACCGATACGTTGTCCCGCGAAATGACATCCTGTGTCGGTACGTCCATGACAATGACGCGCAGGTCAACCTTGGTCATTGTCTGGATGAAGGGAAAGAGCAGGATCAGGCCCGGGCCTTTGACGGTTTGAAATCGACCGAGCAGGAATACGACGCCACGCTCGTACTCTTTCAGTATTTTGATCGCGTTAAACAGAACGACCGCGAGAATGATAAGAATAAAGCCGATAAGTGTTACAGACATGGCAGGGTTCCTCTTTGCTATTCCCCGGCGGCCGGTTTCTCACCGGTGCCGGCATCGACAGGCTCTACGTCGAGTACCAGACCGTCGATATTGTTTACTCGGACCTCCTGGTCCTTTGAAATGGGCGACGTGCTCCTGGCCGACCAGGTTTCCCCTTCGAGCCAGACATGGCCCTCGCCGGTAAACGACTCAGTGGCGATACCTACGGTATGCAGGATCCGCTCGGCGCCGCTAACGGCGCCACGCCGCTGTAATCGAATCACGTAGCTTGCCAGCCACAGCAGGAAGGCACCAAACACAACGGCAATGCTGACGACAAAGGTGATGGAAATACCGAAGCCAGGAATGCCGCTGTCGAACATCATGATCGAGCCGAATATCAGCGCCGCAAGCCCGCCAAGGCCCAGCGCCCCGAAACTCGGGGCGAATGCCTCCGCAATGATTAATATGACGCCGATGACGATCAGGATCAGTCCCGCGTAATTCACGGGCAATACCTGCAAGGCATACGCGGCGAGCAGCAGGCAGATTACACCGACTACGCCGGGGACGATCGCGCCGGGGCTGTAGCCCTCGAACCACAGTCCGTAAATGCCGACCATGACAAGCAGTAATGCAATCTCCGGGCTGGCGATAACGTCGAGTACCTTGAGTCGCCAACTGCGCTCGAACTTCTCGATGACAACGCCATCGGTATCGACGACATGCGTTTCGTTGTTCAACATGACTTCCCGGCCATTGATCGCAGCCAGTAACTCGTCACGATCATTTGCAATCAGGTCAATGACGTTATTTTCTATCGCTTCGGTTGCCGTCAGGGTAGCGGCATTGCGCACCGCATCCTCAGCCCAGTCGGCATTACGGCCCTGGGTTTCGGCAAGTCCGCGTATATAAGCGATCGCATCGTTCATCACCTTTCGACCCATCGCGGTATCCGGCGCGTCCCCTTCTGTGTCTTCTGCGGCTTCATCTTTGCCTTCGTCGTTATCGGTGTCATCGGGCGTGATGTCCTCATCACCGCCACCTGGATCGCCTCCGGTAATGCTGACGGGTGATGCCGCGCCCAGGTGTGTGGTGGGCGCCATCGCCGCGACATGGCTCGCAAACACGATGAAGGTCCCTGCGCTGTCAGCGCGGGCGCCGCCCGGCGACACGTAAGTAATGACCGGCCAGTATGGCCTGGATGATGTCACGCATCGGTTCCATGAGGCCGCCCGGCGTGTCCATACGGATAAGCACTGCGTTGGCGTCGATCTCATTGGCATGATCGATCCCGCCGATGATGTATTCGGCTGTTGCCACGCCAAGCGCGCCTTCAAGGTCCAGTTCGATAATGGTGCCGTCAGACTTCGCAGGCAGTGACAGGGACATCAAGGCAAGGGCCAGGGTTGCCGTGACCTGTTGGCGGAACTTAATGAGAGTCCTTATCATCACGCGCATATTATATTGCATCCACGCCCCATGCTCATTCGTTTTGGCACTACCGGTCGCACTATCGGCAGAATTTTTAGCGATACCCTGGGCCGGTTCAGAAAAAAACGGGACGACGATTAATTGGATAGACCAGCGGAAACAAAAAAGGTCGGCGCAAGGCACCGACCTTTCTATCAACAGGAAAAATCTAGGAAAGATCGAAATTAATGCCTTGTGCGAGGGGCAGATCCTGCCCCCAATTGATGGTATTCGTCTGCCGGCGCATGTAAGCCTTCCAGGAGTCCGAACCGGCTTCTCGACCACCACCGGTTTCCTTTTCACCACCAAAAGCACCACCGATTTCAGCCCCGGACGTACCGATATTGACGTTTGCAATACCGCAATCCGATCCGCCGTTCGACAGGAAGTACTCGGCATTCTGCAGGTTATCCGTGAAGATCGCGGACGACAGACCCTGTACGACGCCGTTCTGGATGGCGATGGCCTCATCGAGGGTCTTGTAGGGAATGAGGTAGAGAATCGGCCCAAATGTCTCGGACTGCACGATATCCCAGTCGTTGCTTGCGACAGCTATCACCGGCGTAATGTAATTGCCGGGACGATCAAGCCGTTCGCCACCACACAGAATCTCGCCGCCTGAATCACGCACCGCCTGGACGGCAGACTCGACACGCTCGACTGATGCCTCGTCGATGACCGGCCCCATCAGTGTGTCGGGATCCAGCGGGTCCCCGATACGCACCTGACCGTAGGCAGCGACCAACGCGTTTTTCAATTCTTCGAACCGGGATTCGTGGCAGATGATCCGGCGCGTGGTCGTACAGCGCTGACCCGCCGTACCGACGGAACCGAATACGATGCCTGGCACCGCTATGTCGAGATTCGCATGTTCGTCGACGATGATTGCATTGTTACCGCCAAGTTCAAGCAGGAATTTACCCATACGGGACGCGACACGTTGCCCGACTTGCTTGCCAACCGCACAGGACCCCGTGAAGGACAGCAGGGCAATACGTTCATCATCGACGAACTGCCGGGCCAGTTGGTTCTCACCATCGTTGAACAGCGTGAATGCCTGCGGCAAGCCGGTATCTGCCAGAGCTTCATTGCAAATCTTTTGTACAGCAAGACCACACAGCGGCGTCTTGGGCGACGGCTTCCAGATATTCACATTGCCGCAAATCGCTGCAATGCAGGCATTCCAGGACCAGACAGCGACCGGAAAGTTGAATGCCGTGATCGTGCCGACCAGGCCCAGGGGGTGCCATTGTTCATACATACGGTGCAGCGGGCGCTCGGAATGCATGGTCTTGCCGTACAGCATGCGCGACTGGCCAACCGCAAAATCGGCAATGTCGATCATCTCCTGTACTTCGCCGTCACCTTCGGCCTTGATCTTGCCCATCTCGAGGCTGACCAGGCTGCCCAGGGCGTCCTTGTTGTCACGCAGCGCGTTACCAATGCGGCGAACTGCATCCCCGCGGACCGGTGCCGGAACCTTGCGCCACTCCTCGAATTGTGACTGAGCAAAACCTATGAGCTTTTCGTACTCATCGGTGGTCGTGGAACGGATGGACGCGATCACCTCGCCGTTTGACGGGTTGACCGACTCGATCATGGCGGCCGAACTGTTTTCGATTGATTCGGAACCGAGCCAGGTGCCCGGATTGGTGGCCGAGAGGCCTAGTCTGTTCAAAATGTCTTGCATGGTATCCCCCCGGAGGAAACGTGAATCGCACCCCGAATCCGGCGACCGGGCAGGGCACTGCAGGCGCGCATTGTGCCAATCTAATCACCGGCTGGCCAGACATGGCGTCCCGTTAATTCCCACGCGTCTTGTGATTAAGTCTGAAGTTTTTAGCTATCGGCTATAAGCAATTGATTACACGCAAAACTTTTGCATCCCGGCCGTCCATGGTGCATAGTCCGCGAAACGTGACCATGCAGGTAGTAATGTGAGTCGTACCACACCCAAAACAGATTGGCATCCCGCAAGTTGGCACGCCCGCTCGGCCCGTCAGCAACCGACCTATCCTGACAAGGTAGCGCTTGAGCGCGCCATTGGTGAACTGAGCCGGCTACCGCCTATCGTGAGCTCGTGGGAGATTGAGGCACTCAAAGACCATATAGCTGCGGCGCAGCGCGGAGAGGCCTTTATCCTGCAGGGCGGCGACTGTGCCGAAAGCTTCGATGAGTGCACATCCGAGAATATCGTCGACAAACTGAAGATCCTGCTGCAAATGGGCGTGGTGATGCTTTACGGCCTCAAGAAGCCCGTCATCAGGGTCGGCCGCATGGCTGGCCAGTATGCGAAACCGAGATCGGCAGACACGGAAACCCGTGACGACCAGACACTGCCGAGCTTCCGGGGCGATCTCGTCAACCGCAATCCATTTACGGCGGAAGACCGGATTCCGGACCCCCAGCTGATATTGCGGGGCTACGAACGCGCCGCACTGACGGCGAATTTCGTTCGATCGCTGATCGACGGCGGCTTTGCGGATCTGCATCATCCCGAGAACTGGGACCTCGACTGGGTTGGCCATTCAAAGATGGCGGACCAGTATCACGAGATCGTGCATTCAATCTCCGATTCCCTGGACTTTCTCGAGACGACCCTGGGCCAGGGCGTTCACCAGTCGCAGCGCGTTGATTTCTATACGGCCCACGAGGGCCTGCACCTGAGCTACGAGCAGGCGCAGACGCGATTCCTGGATCACCGGCAGCGCTGGTACAACCTGACGGCGCATTTCCCGTGGATCGGGATGCGGACGGCCGAAATCGACGGCGCACACGTCGAGTATTTCCGGGGCATCGCCAATCCCATTGGTATCAAGATTGGCCCTGGCATGACCTCAGAATGGCTGCAAAAGCTGCTCCAGGTGCTCAATCCGAACAACGAGGCCGGCCGCATCAGCCTGATTCACCGATTCGGGGCTCAGTCCATCGAAGAGGGCTTGCCGCCGCTGATCAGGGCAGTGCGGGAAACGGGCTCCCCGGTTCTGTGGGTCTGCGATCCGATGCACGGTAATACCGAGAGCACAGCGGACGGCACCAAGACCCGTCGATTCGACAACATTGCCGAGGAGCTGAAACTCGCTCATGACGTCCATGAAGGCGAAGGCAGCTACCTGGGCGGCGTTCATCTTGAACTGACCGGCGAAAACGTCACTGAATGCACTGGCGGCGCGCGGGGATTAACGGACCGTGACCTGGCCCGGGCTTACAAGTCGACGGTCGATCCCAGGCTCAACTACGAGCAGGCAATGGAAGTTGCGATGCGTATCGCGGGCCTGCGTCAGTCAAACGGTGGCACCTGATAGTCCTGTAGTGCCTTAAAGGCGCGAGCGGTCTTCAATTTCTCTATGTCGCCCGGCTGCAAGCCTTCAAGCCGCCAGGGGCCGACCCGATGCCGAATCAATCGCAGGGCAGGGAGGCCGACCGCCGCTGTCATGCGGCGTACCTGTCGGTTCTTGCCCTCATCGATCACGATGCTCAGCCAGCTGGTCGGAATGCTGCGTCGTTCCCGTATAGGTGGCGTGCGAACCCAGAGATACGGGGGCTCTGTGATTCGCGTGGCGGACAGGGCTTTGGCCGGGTGTTTCCTGATCGTCACACCCGCTACCAGCTCCCTTATTTGCCCGCTTGTCGCTTCACCTTCGACCTGCACCCAGTAATGCTTGTCGAGCTTGAAGCGGGGCTCACTGATTCGTGCCTGCAAGCGCCCGTCATCGGTTAGTATCACGAGGCCCTCGCTATCGAAATCCAGGCGACCTGCGGGATAGACCGACCGATCGGGCACATAGTTCGCCAGCGTGTCTCGCTCTGCTGCGTCACGAAACTGGCAGAGGACACGGTAGGGCTTGTTGAGCAGAATTAATGGCACGGTAAAAAAGTTTTAAATTACTTTAATAAAAATTTATAAAATGTTCTTTTATAATGAGCTTTAATGGGTAATCAAATCGAAATAACCGGAGGGATGACGCCGGTATTTGAATGTATTTTGACAGAAGACGCGCTGGCTTTCGTGCAACAACTGAGCGCGCGTTTCGGCGACGATATCGAGAGCCTCCTCAAGGCGCGAGAGGCGCGCCAGGCGGCGATCGATCGCGGCGAGTTGCCCGACTTTCTCACCGGGACAAAGGCAATCCGCGACGGCGACTGGCGTGTCTGCAGTTCGCCACCCGATCTCGAGGACCGCCGGGTCGAGATTACGGGTCCGACAAACCGCAAGATGATTATCAATGCGCTGAACTCCGGCGCACGGACCTTTATGGCCGATTGTGAGGACTCACTGTCACCCACCTGGGAGAACGTCGTACAGGGGCAGATTAATCTCAGGGATGCGGTCGCCCGCACGATCTCGCTGGCGTCAAATGGCAAGCAATACGCGCTCGATCCGGAGCCGGCGACATTGATCGTGCGCCCCCGGGGCTGGCACCTGCCAGAGAAGCACCTGCAACTCGATGGGGTTCCTGTACCCGGGGCGCTGGTGGACTACGGATTGTTCCTGTTTCATAACGCCGCTGAAGCCGTCAAGCAGGGAACCGGACCCTACTTTTACCTGCCAAAACTGGAATCGCATCGGGAGGCGCGTCTCTGGGCCGAGATATTCCGGTTCAGCGAGGCGGCGGGCGTCGTCGAGCCTGGCCAGATTCGCGTCACGGTACTGATCGAAACGCTGCCAGCTGCATTCGAGATGGACGAAATCCTTTACGAACTAAAGGACTATGTCGTTGGTCTGAACTGCGGACGATGGGACTACCTGTTCAGCTACATCAAGACGTTTCAGGCAAGACCGGAATTCGTGCTACCCGACCGCGCAGAGGTCGGCATGACGGCGCATTTTTTACGTTCGTATTCGAAATTACTGGTCAGGACGTGTCACCGTCGCGGTGCGCATGCGATGGGTGGTATGGCGGCGCAAATTCCTGTCAAGAACGACCCCGATGCCAACGACATTGCATTTACGCGAGTTCGGGCCGACAAGGAAAGGGAAGTGATGGATGGCCACGACGGGACCTGGGTCGCGCATCCTGGCATGGTGATGCTCGCAACGGAGGTTTTCGATCAGCACATGCCGGGTGCTAACCAACTCGATCGCCCAGGTGACGATGGCGATATCTCTGCCGTCGATCTTTTGCAGGTTCCCAGGGGCAAAATTACGGAAGCCGGCTTACGCAGCAACATCCGTGTCGCCATCGAGTACATGGCGGCATGGATAGATGGCAATGGCTGTGTGCCACTGGATAACCTGATGGAAGATGCGGCAACGGCCGAGATTGCGCGAGCGCAGCTATGGCAGTGGGTTCACCATGCAACGGGCATCCTTGACGAAGGCCAGAATGTCTCCGTGGATCTGTTCAAAACCTGCCTGCAGGATGAGTTGGAGCGCATCGAGGGCGCGCTCGGCAAGAAGTCATCCGAAGCGGGGCGTTACCGTGATGCGGCTGGCCACCTGGAGCAGATGACGCTGGCAGATGAACTTGCGCCCTTTCTGACAGTTATCCTGTACGAGACCCTGGACTGATTTCGCGGCTGGTCATCGGGCGGTACAATGCCCGCTTTTTTAGCAGCCGGACAGCCGATGCAATACGACCATATCAACGAACCTGTCGACGGGGTGCAAATCTTCATTAACGATGGCCACACCATTGATGTTCCAGGCAATCGGAACATCCCGCTCATAGAGGGCGACGGCATCGGTAATGGCTGACGTCTTCGACATCGACTGTCGGCGCTGCCCCCGTCTGGCCGCATTCCTGGACGAGGTACGAGAGAGACATCCCGACTACTACTGTCGGCCGGTGCCGCCATTTGGGGATCCGGAGGCCCGACTGCTGATCGCCGGGTTAGCGCCTGGCATGCATGGTGCCAATCGTACTGGCCGCCCGTTCACCGGTGATTATGCCGGCACGCTTCTGTATGAAACGCTTTACAAGTTCGGGTTCAGCAGCGCCTCCGAGTCAATCGCTTCCGATGATCCTCTCAAGCTGAAAGACTGCCGAATCAGTAACGCCGTCAAATGCCTGCCCCCGGACAACAAGCCCGTGGGGGCAGAGATTAATGCCTGCAATACCTTTCTTGCTGCCGAGTTGAAGACGCTGCCACCCGGTGCCATCGTGATTGCACTCGGCGGGATAGCCCATCGCGCCATCATCAAGGCTGTTGGCGGACGCCAGGTGGACTACAAGTTTGGGCATCTCGCCGAGTATGAGGTCGATGGCCGGTTCACGATGCTGGACTCGTATCACTGCAGTCGCTACAACACCAATACCGGGCGCCTTACGCCGGCAATGTTCGAACAGGTCTTTTCGCGCGCACGGCATTTACTGGATTCCTGAGCGACGAGTGGGATGAGTAATTCCGACATGGAAGCATTTGATGGCAAGGGGTTTCTTCGCAGCCTGACGCATCGACCGGGTGCCTATCGGATGCTGAATGCCAAAGGCAAGGTGATTTATGTTGGCAAAGCCCGCTCATTGAAAAAACGGGTGGCGACTTACTTCCAGCGATCACACGCTGATGCCAAGACGGCGGCGATGATGCGGCTCGTCAAGGGCGTTGAGGTTACCGTGACCAATACGGAAAACGAGGCGCTGATCCTTGAATACAACCTGATCAAGGAGCACAAACCGCGTTTTAACGTCCTCCTCCGGGATGACAAGAGCTACCCCTACATATACGTGTCAACGGATCACAAATTCCCGCGCCTGCGCTTCCACAGAGGTGCACGAAAAGGAAAGGGTCGTTATTTCGGGCCGTATCCGAGCACCAGCGCCGTCCGAAAGACGCTGAATGAGCTGCAGAAACTGTTTTTGATCCGGCAATGCCCGGATACCTACTTTCGCAATCGCACGCGACCGTGCCTCCAATACCAGATCAAGCGGTGTACCGCACCCTGCGTAGGCTACGTCGATGAGACCGGCTATCGGGAAGATATCGATGCGGCGATCCTGTTTCTCGAGGGCCGCAATCGAAACGTAATAGACGCAATGGTCAAACGGATGGAGGCTGCCTCGGAGCAGCAGGACTACGAGCAGGCGGCACGCTTTCGGGACCAGATAGCGCGCTTCAAGAAAGTTGAGGCCGAACAAATGGTCACCCGGGCCACGGCCGGTGACCTGGATGTCATTGCGACTGCCCAGTTACCCGGCGTTCATTGTGTCACGATCCTTTATATACGGGGCGGCAAGATACTAGGTAGCCGGAACTTCTTTCCAAGCGTCAGCGGTGATGCCACTGAGTCACAGGTTCTCTCCGGTTTCCTGCCCCAGTATTACCTGAAGAAAACCGCGCCGGCGGAGATTGTCGTCGACGCAAGTATCGACGATCGCGAGCTGCTCGAAGCGGGGTTCACAGAGCAATCCGGCCACAAAGTGCGTATCAAGAACCACGTGCGCGGCGATCGCTTTCGCTGGCTGCAACTGGCCCGGACCAACGCCGATCAGGGCGTGAAGTTGCGGGTAGCAAGTAACGCAACACTACAAAAACAGTTTGCCGCATTAGCCGCTGTACTGAAACTGGACGAACCACCGGCGCGCTTGGAATGCTTCGATGTCAGTCACACCTCGGGCGAAGCAGCCGTCGCTGCATGCGTCGTTTTCAACCAGGCCGGCGCTCTCAAGAGTGACTATCGACGTTTCAACCTCAATCCGAAGTCGGCGGGTGACGACTACGCGGCGATGGCAGAAGCGCTCAAGCGTCGCTACCAGCGGGTAAAAAAGGGTGAGGTCGCAATGCCCGATATTCTTTTCATCGACGGTGGCAAAGGGCAACTCGCTGAAGCGCTTGCTGTTCTGGACGAACTCGAGCTGGACTGGCTGCAGGTGGTCGCAGTTGCCAAGGGCCGGTCGCGCCGACCGGGCATGGAGCAGCTCTTCTTGGCAGGCCAGAGTACGCCCACTATACTGCCAGCAGATTCGCCGGCGCTGCACCTGATCCAGCAACTCAGGGATGAAGCACATCGATTTGCGATAACCGGCCACCGGCAGCGACGGGCTAAAACGAGAAAAACGTCGCAGCTGGAGGAGATTTCCGGGCTTGGGCCCAAGCGACGGCGGGAACTCCTGAAACAATTTGGGGGATTACAGGGCGTGCGTGGCGCCGGAATTGACGACCTCGTAAAGGTGCGGGGTATCAGTCGTGCGCTGGCCGAAAAAATCTACAACTATCTTCATCTGGATGGCGGTTCTTGAAGGCAAGTATTCCAAATATCCTGACCTGGATTCGCATTGGCGCGATTCCACTGGTCGTGTGGTGTTTCTTCAGCGACATTCGCTACGAGGGAGATAACTTTGCGCGCCCGCTGGCTGGACTGTTATTCGGGCTTGCAGCCATTACAGACCTGTTTGATGGCTACCTCGCGCGGCGATGGAACCAGATCTCGAAGTTCGGCGAGTTTCTCGACCCGGTAGCCGACAAGCTCATGGTGGCAACCTGCCTGGTCCTCCTGGCTCATACCGACGACCGTTACGAGGTGGCACTGATCGCCGCGGTAATTATCGGGCGCGAAATCACCGTATCCGCCTTGCGCGAATGGATGGCCGGACTCGGCGAACGCTCCGTGGTCAAGGTCGGCATGGCGGGTAAACTGAAAACCACCTTCCAGATGTTTGGAATTGCCTTCATGGTCTTCCAGCAATCCCTGTTTGGACTTGACCTGTACGTGACTGGCTATTATCTGCTGCTGATCGCGGCCGTCATGACCCTGTATTCGATGGTGGTCTACCTGCGTACGGCGTGGCCCTCGATGGTTGACCATACCTGACCTGCACCTGTCCAAGCCCGCACCTCGTCCCAGCTGTTTTGTCTGCGGCACGTGGCTATCCGAGGCGCAGGACCAGGCCCGGGGTATCACTGGTCATTCCTGGTTGAAGTTAGCGTTTACCGACTCGTCCTGGCGCAATTGGGCGGCTATCCATTGCTGGCTGGAATGGGTAGAAAGCGCCGATGTCCTTGACAGGTAGCCGGGAGGGGCTAAAATCTCCGCCCTCCCTGCAAAATGGGAGCCGCCATGCGGGCGTAGCTCAGTTGGTAGAGCGCAACCTTGCCAAGGTTGAGGTCGACGGT
>CAZVWF010000020.1:0-25237 GCA_964630795.1 uncultured Woeseia sp.
AGGCGACGATACTTTCCGAAATTGCTCTGAAAGCCGTATCGACGTCAGCCAACACGTCGTCACCAAAAAGTCGATTCAATGCCACGACATGTGAGTCGTTCTCCCTGACGCGCTCAACGACCGCTGCCTTGTCGGGCAGATTCATTTCAATCGGATTGGTGAAAGGCTCACCAGCCTGCTCAATTAGGTCGCGTGCCCGCCCGTCGTAAAATGCCCCGCCGGCGTACACGCCGGTCTCGTCCCGTCCGAATTTCGGGATCATGGCCGCGTAGGTGATGGACGGCGTGTTCCTGTCTCCGAGTGAATGTCCGTCGTCCCCCAGCGACACGGCGCGGCCGGCCTGATTCTCGCGGGAATCCGTAAAGGCAACTGCCGGGTTGTGACAGGTGGCACAGGACTGGGTGCGATTGAGCGACAGGTTGGTGTCGAAAAACAGCGCTTCGCCCAGGCGAACGAGGTCGTCATTGGCTATCGCAGATACTGACACGAGCATTGTGAGACCTGCCAGAAAGGGCAATACTCGGTGCTTTATGAAATTACGGCCACACATGGTTCGAAAGAATATCCCGGCTGGCCCGACCAAATCCAAGAATTCCTATGTCCATCAGCGTTTTTGATCTCTTTACCATTGGTATCGGGCCCTCGAGCTCGCATACGGTCGGCCCTATGCGAGCGGCAATGCTGTTCACCGAGAAACTCGAGGGTGCCGGATTGCTGGGCCAGATTTCTGCGCTCGAGGTCCGCCTGTATGGCTCCCTTGGCGCTACGGGACGCGGACACGGTTCACACAAAGCCGTTTTACTCGGTCTCGAAGGTGAAACACCCGAAACAGTGGACGTCGACGCCATTCCGGACCGAATGGCCGAGATAGAGGCAACGAACATGCTGAGCCTGTTGGGCAGGCAGTCAACGCCGTTCGACCCCGGCAAGGATCTCATCTTTGAGAAACGGGAATCTTTGCCGGGGCACCCCAATGGTCTGCGATTCCACGCAAACGATGGTGACGGCAACGTACTGTGTGAAGGCGTTTACTACTCCGTCGGCGGTGGCTTTGTCGTTGCCGAAAACGAAACCGACGAACCAGTCATCACAGAATCTCCCGTTGAACTGCCCCACACCTTTGAAAGTGGCGAGGAACTCCTGGAACTGTGTCGTAATCGTGGACAGTCGATCAGTGATTTAATGCTGGCCAACGAACAGGTGTGGCGAACGAAGGCGGAAGTTCGCGACGGACTGCTGGCAATCTGGGCTGCAATGCAGGCCTGTGTCGAGAAAGGTTGCCAGGGCGAAGGCCTGATGCCCGGTCTCAAGGTCAAGAGGCGAGCCGCCGACATGTACCGACAACTATCGAGCCAACCCGAGGCGGCACTCCGCGATCCATTGACGATCATGGACTGGGTCAACCTGTATGCATTGGCAGTCAACGAGGAAAACGCCGTCGGCGGCCGTGTTGTCACTGCGCCAACCAACGGTGCGGCGGGCATCATTCCGGCCGTACTTCATTACTACGTTCGCTTTTGCAATGGCGCAGGCGACGACGGCATCGTGAGGTTCCTGCT
Source organism: uncultured Woeseia sp. (assembly GCA_964630795.1). GTDB lineage: Bacteria > Pseudomonadota > Gammaproteobacteria > Steroidobacterales > Woeseiaceae > SZUA-117. The sequence continues at coordinate 1,560 of CAZVWF010000020.1, forward strand.
CACGGCCGGTGCAATTGGACTGCTCTTCAAGCGAAACGCATCAATCAGTGGGGCGGAAGTGGGTTGCCAGGGCGAAGTCGGCTCGGCGTGCTCCATGGCAGCTGCGGGATTGACCGAAGCACTGGGCGGTTCGCCTGGCCAGGTCGAGAATGCAGCCGAGATAGCCATGGAACACAACCTCGGACTCACCTGTGACCCGATTGGCGGACTGGTTCAGATTCCGTGTATCGAAAGAAACGCGATGGCATCGATCAAGGCAATCAACGCGTCCCGACTGGCGATGCGTGGTGACGGCGAGCACTTTGTCTCCCTGGACAAGGTTATTCAGACCATGCGTGAAACCGGGCTCGATATGCAGGACAAGTACAAGGAAACGTCACGGGGCGGACTGGCAACCAACGTAATCGAGGTACCGGTCAGCTTCATCGAATGCTGACCACCGATTATTCCGCGTCGAGCAGGTCCTGTATGAATGCGGGCTTCTGTCCGGTCAATTCCTTATCGATCTCGCGCTCCGGATCAATTCCGGCGGAGAGCAATGCAGGGCGCAACACACCAAGAAACCGCGGTGCAGCAATAACGACGAGACGATCGAAAGTGGCGTGCTGTTTCGCGCTACTGATACGCTCGGCAATCTCCTTGGCAAAAACCAGGTAAGACTGCACTTTCGTGCCGGGTTCGCCGCTTCCCATGGAATGTCTGCCCTGCCCCGTACTATCGAAGGAACGACCACTGCGATCTGACTCGAGATCGCTTCCTTTCTCCCGAGCCGTCTCGTTTTGCAGCGACAGGACTTCCTGCATCGGGCTGTATTTCTTATCACGGGCATAGATCGTCGCCCTGAATTCGTCTGCAACTACCACCCAGTAGGATTTAGCGCCAAATTGACGGTCCGATCTCGCTATACGAAAGCACCCATCTCGAGCAGGCTTTTACTATGAATGCTGTAGGTGCAATATTCAACGCAATGGTCCACGGACCGTTGCGATGGCCGGATATTGATAGCCCTGAAGACGCTGACTATTCAATTGCACCGCTACATTGGCATTCCGGTGAGCGGCATTGTCGTGATGTGGTTCCTCTCCGGCATCGTCATGATGTACACGCGCGGGATGCCGGCCCTCAGCGAGTCACAATCGCTGCAACTGGCCTCTACGGTCCCTGTCGCACAGATCGCGCTAACGCCCGCGGAGGTAATGCGGCGCAATGATCTCGCACTGTCGCCACAGGCTCTGACGATCAATACGCTTCAATTGCGCCCGGTTTACCGGTTCCCGGACGGAATCGTAATTTTTGCCGACGACGGCGAGTGGTTTGACGGCATCGATGAACAGACTGGGCAGGAAATCGTGGCAACGGCGTTTCAGCTTCCCACCGCGCGAGTCGTGTTCAACGAGGTGCTGTTCGAACCCGACCAGTGGACGATCACGGAACAGCGACACTTGCCGTTGCTGAAATACACGGTGGTCGACGAGCACGATTCGGAAGTCTATGTTTCGATGTCCAGCGGTGAAATCGCGCTCGTCACCGACCGCAAATCACGATTCCTCGCCTGGATTGGCGCGATTCCGCACTGGATCTATTTCACAGGCGTCAGAACCAACCAGCCGGCATGGTTCTGGACAATCATTATCCTCTCAGGAATAGCTTGCCTGGTGTCCGTGTTCGGTCTCGTCCTGCTTGTGACGCAATTTGAGAAGTCCTCACCCTTCAATCTCCGCAATTCCATCCGTTATCGGGGCCTGATGCGCTGGCACTACCTGACGGGTGTTTTTTTCGGCCTCCTCGCACTGACATGGTTGTTCAGCGGACTGTTGTCGATGGATCCTTTCGACTGGAACCAGCGGCGCGGCATCGAAGTGAATGTGATGGCGCTGAATGCCGGCGCGCCACTGACCGAATCCATTGACGGACAAGTCATCGCATCGTTGTCGGCAGCGCCGACACTCAAAAAGATCGAGATACGGAACGTGCTCAGCCGCCCGGGTATCTTCGCGCATCATGCCGACACCGACGGTAATCATTCCACCACCCCGGTTAACTTTGCTGCCGTGTCCGGTTCCCCGACAGCCAGTGATTACGTGTCCGTGCTCGAAAAAATTACCAACACCCCAGTTCTAGAGGTTGAATCGCTCAATGCCTACGATCACTACTATTACGACCGTGATCACGAGATGCCGTTGCCTGTCCTGCGCGTCGACTTCGACGACGCCGAACAATCCACTGCTTACCTGGACCCGGCGACCGGGAAGCTGGTTGGCCAGACGCACCGCCTGGCGCGCGTCGATCGATGGCTATTTAATGGCTTGCACAGCCTCGATTTCGCATTCTGGTATGACAATCGACCGCTGTGGGACGTCGCAGTCATCGGACTGAGCCTTGGGGGCCTGGCCACCAGTGGGACAGGCCTGGTGCTGGGTGTGCGGCGCTTCAGGCGCTGGCTGGTCCGCCGGAGCGCCTGATCCCTGCATGGGGTCGCCCCACCGGCAGATTCAAGTAAGATACCGGTTGCCAGTAACAATGAGAAAAGGCCCACAGGCCGGGATTTCCACGTCACCAGCGGTGGCTATGGCGATGCCGATCAAGTTCACGCGAACGCCGAAAATCAACAAGCCGCTTAATTGCAGCGGCTATCGGATTGAAGATGGAGACGGGCTCGTCAAGGCGGGACCGGAGGCAGTTAAATAAAGGAATTTTTGGCGGCCAGGGAGGTCGCATTGACAGGCGGTCAATCGGCAGGCGTAAGGCAGGGTCGGCCAAATTGATTCAATGACCAGGCAAATCTGGCTGAGATAACCATGAAAAATAAACTAATCGTATTGTTGACCATGGCCGCGTTTGCGCTGCCGGCCTATGCAGCGCTGGAAGCCGGCGAAACCGCGCCCTCGTTCGAAGCCAGGGCATCGCTCGCTGGCGAGGCCTTCGACTTCTCGCTGGACGACGCGCTCGCGAAAGGTCCGGTGGTGGTCTACTTCTACCCTTCCGCTTACACGCAGGGCTGCAACATCCAGGCTCGTGAGTTTGCCGTCAACATGGAGAAGTTCACGGAAGCCGGCGCCAGCGTGATCGGCGTTTCGCTCGACAACATTGATCGACTCAATGACTTTTCTGCCGATCCGGAATACTGCGCGGACAAGCTCGCTGTCGCCTCTGACGAGAGCGGCGACATTGCGCGTGCTTACGGCCTGCAGGTTCGCGAAGGGCGAGAAGGCGCGACGGACACGCGTGGCATTGAAATCGGCCATGGCTTTGCCGAGCGCATAACCTTTATCGTGACCCCGGACAAGAAGATCGTGCAAACGATCGGCGGCGTTTCACCGATGCAGAACGTCAAGGACTCACTGGCGGCCGTCCAGAACCTGCGCTAGTCGTTTTGCCGTAACTGACCCCGATGACCCTGCGGAAATTCGTCCGGCAGGGTCAGGTCAGTTGAACGATCTGGTCTATCGCATGATAGGCCGAGAGAATCGCGCCCTCTTGCCAGCCCTGGAGTATGCTCAGGTGCTCACCGGCAAAGACGATTCGGTCGTCGGGTGTCAGCAAGGTCAGCGGGCTGGATACGCCCCATGCCCCAAGCTGGAACGGCACCTTCGGCCAGGCGACGCTGATCCCCCGACTCGCTTCCCCATTCATGCCAGGGTGTACAGCATTGCCCTGTGACAACGCCGAATTGATCCGTTGCTGTGGCGTCTGGTTGGCGAAATCCACCCCTGCCTGCCCGCCATAGATATAAGCGCCGACGAGGATTCCGTTGTCCTGCCCGAAGCCGCTGTTCTGGTACCAGATCTGCGTGATGTCCTGGGTTGTCCAGGAAATGCCGCCGTAGATGTTGTGGTCCTGCTCCCAGAATCGGCGTGACTGGAACGCCACCTTTCCGGCCGAGCCGTAACTGAAATTGGCAATCTCGGACTGATGCGGTCCTGAAAAGTCGTTTGGAATGTTTCTCAGCACCGTCGCGGGTATCGAACAGACACAGAAGTCAGCCTCGATTTGAGTCGGCGTGCCCAGGCGATTGTAATTGATGCGAACGCCATCAGTGATCTTGCGAATTTCGGTAACTTCCGCATCGGTAATGAGGTCACTGGCAACCTGCGCCTCGAACGCTCGCGCGATCAGGTCCATTCCACCGACGGGCTGCATCATCGTTGCCTGTTGATTCAGGCCCTCCGGAAAGTCTTGCCGCCTCTGCCAGAAGGTCTCGCTGATCAGATCCTGTAAGGCCAGCGGGTTGACGATTTCGCCGCGTTGCCGACTGCCCGTGTTCTCCTGTCCCGGGAAACCGCCACGGCTGGTCCCGGTATAGTTGTAGTTGTCATCGAGGCTACCGAACTGCCGAAGCATCACGAGGATATTGCTCTTGTCCTGGGCTGTCAGCTCCTGGTCCAGCGCGCCCTGATTGACTGCAGTCGCGAGCAGCCGGGCGATGTGTCCACGGCTGTCCGCCGCAACCCGCCTGGAAATGACAGGCTGCCCGCCAAACCCCGATGATGAATGCAGCAGCGCCGCACGATTCTCGTTAATGAAGGTTTCAAGCGCGACACCGAATTCACGACAGTAGCCGAGCAGGAACTCGTGGTGGTGTGGAATGCGTGCCGGTCCCGCATTGAAGTACAACTCACTGCCGATATCGAAGTTGCAGGTCTGTGTCGAATCCGTTTCGGTAACCGTGTCGCCGGCCCGGATGGTCTTGTTGCGACCCCCTGCTATCGACGTCGCTTCAAGGATCGTGCAGTTGTAACCCAGTCGCGTCATTTCCAGCGCCGTGGTCATACCGGCGATCCCGCCGCCCAGGATGACTACCGATGTTCCCACCCCGACATTGGCCGGCCAGTCGCCGGGCCGGGGCGATGGCATGCCCCCGGGAGGTGGGGGTGGCGGTGGAGGCGGTGCCGGTGGCGATCCCGGCGTCGCTGATGACGACCCGCAACCCGCGACGGTACTGCCAATACCCATTGCTATCATCGTTCGCAGCATGGCCGAGCCACCCACTGCACGACCGACCGATGCCAGAAAATCCCGCCTGGCGATACGTGGTTTATCTGAACTCATCGCAGCATTATATACCGGGCCTGCGTTGCTTACGCCGCATACACATCGTGTTATATCTTTCAGGTATGAAGCGCTTCCCCCGCATTGTCCCAACCCTGTTGTTTGTATTGTACTTAGTGGGACACGCGGTGGCCGCAGATGTACTATGGAATTCGACTCTGTAGATCTCGGCTTAACAAAAGCTATATTTCCCCGCGTCAGGCCGATTCGGACGGACTGCTGCATCAAAAACAACAATCACTGGAGTGACCATGAAATCCGGAATATTCCGACAGTCCCTCATCGCTGGACTCATCACAGCACTGCCCCTGCATGCCGTATTCGCAGAACCACAGTCCCCTGCGGAAATATTCGGTTTCCAGCCGGGCGATGATTACAAACTCGCCAGCTATGCGCAGATGGAGACTTACTATCGGCAACTGGCAGTGGAGAGCGATCGCGTCACGCTCCGGGAAATCGGTCACTCCGTACTCGATCGACCATTATTCCTACTCACCATTTCGACACCGGGAAACCTGGCCAATGTCGAACGATATCAGTCGATCAGCGAACAACTGGCACGGGCCAGGGTTGATCGCGACACTGCCGAGGCACTGACAATCGAGGGCAGGGCTGTCGTCTGGATCGACGCCGGACTGCACGCCACCGAAGTGGCGCACGCGCAAATGGCACCGCAGCTCGCGCATCGCGTTGCGACCGAGGAATCGGCCGAAATGCAGGCCATCCGGGAGAATGTCATATTCCTGTTGATGCCGGTGATGAACCCGGACGGGCTCGAGATCGTCCGCAAGTGGTATGAAAGCCAGCTCGACACACCATACGAACAGACCAGTCCGCCCGAGCTGTACCACCACTACGTTGGCCACGACAATAACCGAGACTTCTTCATGAACAACATGCCGGAGTCGAAGGCGGTCGCGAAGATTCTTTACAACGAGTGGTACCCGCAGATCGTTTACAACCAGCACCAGAGCTCACCCGGTTATGCACGCATCGTCATTCCGCCCTACTCCGATCCGCTGAATCCCAACATTCATCCGGGCGTAACAAATGCGCTTAACGAGATCGGCAGTGCGATGGGTACTCGCTTTGCGATTGAAAAGATGCCGGGCGCAATATCGGACGTTGGCTTTTCAATGTGGTGGAACGGCGGTATGCGAACTGTTCCTTACTTTCACAACATGATTGGCATCCTGACGGAAACCGGGCACAGCTCTGCGTCACCTCGGTTTTACGATCCCAGGGTATTTCCAAAGACGCTGGCTGTACGCGCCAATCCCGGCGGGGTCGGAATCGTCGTTGATGAGGACGACAGCGGTGTTCCTGATGCCCGGGTCCTTTATTCCTCCCCATACGAAGGCGGCGAATCGCACTTCAGTGAGCCGGTTGACTACATGATCACAGGCTCGATTGCCGTATTGCGCGCTGCGTCTGACTCACGCATGAAGTGGCTGACGAACATCTATCTCATGGGACGCGATGCTATCGAGGCCGGCGAGGAACGGACTCGTTACTACGTGATTCCGGCCGATCAGCCACACTTCGACGAGGCCATCAATCTCGTCAATATCCTGTACGAAGGCGGCATCGAGATAGATCAGGCGACCGAGTCATTCCGGATTGGCGATGAGCGATACGCGGCCGGCTCCTGGATTGTTCCGGCAGCGCAGGCGTTTCGACCTTACATCGTCGACCTGCTCGAAGAACAGGTTTATCCGGACACTCGTCTCGACCCAAATGGCGACATCAAGCCACCTTATGACATCGCGGGTTGGACGCTGCCGATGCAGATGGGCGTGCGCGTGGACAGAGTCACGGAATCACCGAATGTCGACACGAGCGCCGTTCAGGAAATCGTGACGCCGCCACCCGGACAGATCGACGGCAATGCCTCATACGGATACGCGCTGGATCGCGAAACGAATGTTGCGGTAACCGTCGCCAATGCGATGATGGATGCTGGCGACAAGGTGTTTATCACGACGGAGGACTCGAATGCAGGTGCTGCCGGCACGTTTGTCATCAAAACTGGTGAGGGTACGGCGGGCCGAATCGAGGCGCACACCGACCTGCATGGACTGAACTTTCGTGGCCTTCGTCGAGAACCCAATGGCAAGAAGGCTGCGCTCCGCCGGCCCGTGGTGGGTATATACAAGTCTCACGTCGCGTCGATGGACGAGGGCTGGACGCGCTGGGTCCTGGAGACCCATGGCTTTGACCTGGTCTCCCTGCACGATTCAGATCTCCGTTCGGCAGACCTGTCGACGCTTGACGCCATCCTGCTCCCCCACCCGGATGGTCGGGTATATTTCCGGGACAACGTAACCGAAATGCTCTACGGCCATTCGCCGGGCTCGATGCCCGATCAGTACACGGGCGGCATGGGCCTAGAGGGTGCCCTGGCCTTGAAGCAATTCGCGGAGAATGGAGGAACGATCCTCGCGTTTGGGAGCGCCGTTACGTTCACGATCGAACAGTTTGGATTACCGATTCGAGACGTTGTCGCCAGCGCGCCCTCAAAGAGCTTTTCAATTCCCGGCTCGTTGATTCGAGCAGAAAACAGTACGGATGACCCTTTGACATGGGGAATGGACAATGAGTTTGCTGTCAACTTCGTGCGCGGCATGGCCTTCGACACATTAAGCCAGGAGGGTTGTGTCGATGACCTGCTCAACCAGCGCAATTGCGAGGAGATTCTGCGTGGCGCGCGGCCGCTGAAGACCTTCGAAAGCGAACAACGGTTTGACAGCATCGTCGACTATGCCGAAATCGATGAAGAAAACGAGGATGACATCCTGATGAGCGGCTGGGCGGCAGGTACTCAGTTTATCGCGGGCAAGTCTGCAATGGCACGTGTTCCATTGGGCGAAGGCGAAGTCATTGTCTATGGCTTTCGACCTCAGTTCAGAGGACAGCCTCGCGGTACTTACAAGCTCGTATTTAATGCATTGCTCAACGCAGCGATGGAGAAATGAAAGCTTAATACCGGCAGGATGAAGCATCAGTCGAAGTGAAGAGTGATCCGTGTGTGGCTGCTTTGCGCCGGAATGCTGCCATTCCGCCCCAATCGAGGTGAGAGACCAGCAATGATCCTAAGCGGCCGGATTCGAGATTACTGAAAAGGCGGACCCAGGTTTTTTTGTCAAGAACAGAAAATATAGCGACCTGTCGTAGCTAGAGATATGGACAGTCTGACATCTGCCAAATTGCTGGAGCTACTACCAAGCTAAGCTGCTATCGAGTATCAAGCCGGGTTCTGGAGAGAGCAGACAGTCTCAGCGCACGCTGAATTCCCGCGTTACCGTGGGAACATCACTGACCATTGGCGGGAGACGCAGAGCAAACGTGTTTGATGATTCATTCTTCAGTCAGGCCCGTAAGCGATATCCCGTCCGGAACATCCATCCAATCACCACCAGGCAGGCGACCAGGAAGCCGGCAGTGATGCCGAGGCTCAGGCCGACCGGCACATCAGCATTTTCGTAGAACGACCAGCGGAAGCCGCTAATCAGGTACACGACCGGGTTGAACAGGGTCACCTTTTGCCAGAACTCCGGCAGCATGCTGATCGAATAGAAACTGCCACCAAGAAAGGTCAATGGCGTGACAATCAAGGTTGGCACGACACCCAGCTTTTCCCAGTTGTCCGCCCAGATGCCAAGAATAAATCCAAATAGACTAAAGGTAATGGCGGTCAGGAACAGAAACGCGATCATCCAGTACGGATGCATGATCGTCACATCTACAAACAGGTTTGACGTTACAAGAATGATCAGACCGATGATGATCGACTTGGTCGCCGCAGCACCAACATAACCGATCGTCGTTTCGAACGACGATATTGGCGCTGACAACAACTCGTAGATCGCACCCGCATAACGCGGAAAGTAAATACCGAACGATGCGTTGGAGATACTCTCGGTCAGCAGCATCAACATGATCAGGCCGGGCACGATAAACGCCCCATAACTGACGCCGTCGACTTCCGTGATCCGCGAGCCAATCGCCGCACCGAACACAACAAAATAGAGCGACGTCGAAATAACCGGCGCGACGATACTCTGGCCGAACGTGCGGCCCCAGCGCGCCATTTCGAATCGATATATAGCCCGAATTCCGTACCAGTTCATACCTGCCTCTTCACCAGGCCGACAAATATCTCCTCGAGCGAACTTTGTCGCGTTTTTACATCATGAAACCGGATGCCCGCCTGACCCAGGCCAGCGAGTAGCGATGTAATGCCGGTATGTTCCGCGCGGGTATCGTAGTTGTAAATCAATTCCGAATGTGAAGCACCAAACTGCAAGTGATAGGACGCCAGCGTATCAGGGATGGCATGCAGCGCTTCATCCAGCTCCAGAAAAAGCTGTTTCTTGCCGAGCTCGCGCATGAGTTTCGCCTTTTCCTCAACGAGGATGAGCTCGCCATGATTGATGACCCCGATCCGGTCCGCCATCTGCTCCGCCTCCTCGATGTAGTGCGTTGTCAGGATAACGGTCACGCCCGATGCTCGAAGTTCGCGGACGATCTCCCACATATCCTGGCGCAGCTCTACGTCGACGCCCGCAGTCGGCTCGTCCAGAAAAAGAATTTTCGGTTCGTGCGCGAGCGCCTTGGCAATCAGTACTCGACGTTTCATACCACCGGACAAGGTCAGGATGACGTTATCGCGCTTGTCCCAAAGATGTAACGAGCGCAGGACCTTCTCGATGTGATCCGCATCCGGGGGCTTGCCGAACAAACCGCGGCTGAATGCCGTCGTCGAACTGACGGATTCAAATGTTTCGGTCAACAATTCCTGTGGTACCAGGCCGATCTGTGCACGGGCCTGTCGAAAGTCTTCGACGTTGTCGTAGCCATTAACCAGCACGCGACCCGATGTCTTGTTGACGATGCCACAGACGATGTTGATCAGGGTGGATTTGCCGGCACCGTTTGGCCCTAGCAGTGCGAAGATCTCCCCCTCCTTGATATCGAGAGAGACGTCTTTCAACGCTTCGAAGTCCCCTGCGTAAGTCTTGCAGAGGTTTTCGATCCGGATGACCGGGTCGCCGTTCGGCATCAGTACTCGGTTAGCTCGCCGCGCTCTTCTTTCTGTTCGGCGACCATTTCACGCACATCGGCGAGCAGTCGCTGTGTGTCATAGACGATGCCGTCCTTGATCGTGTAGCGGATGCCTTCGGTACGCTCCGGCTGACCCGTTTCGTCGTTCAGTCGAACAGCGCCAGTTCCGTACAATACCTTCAGGTTCTCCAGCGGGTTCTCCTTGACGACGATCAGGTCAGCCAGCATGCCCGGTCGAATGACTCCGATCTGTGGCTCTTCACCCATCGGCTCGTACAAAGCTTCGCCGCCGTGCATCGTCGCGGCACGAATAACCTCCAGCGGATGGAAACCCGCTTCCTGCAGCATTTCCATCTCGAGAATCGTGCCAAAACCATAGAGCTGGTAGATAAACCCGGAGTCGGAGCCGACCGTCACGCGCCCGCCACGATTCTTGTAGTCATTGACAAACTGCATCCACACCCGATAGAAGTTTTTCCAGGCGATTTCGTCCTCGGTTGTCCAGTAGAACCAGTAAGCGCCATGGCTTTCGCGGTTCGGTGTATAGAAGTCCCACTGCGTCGGCAACGTGTATTCCTTGTGCCAATCGGCATTGCGAACGCGCATGACATCACGGCCTGCGGAATAGATGCCGAACGTGGGATCAAGCGTGAACCCGAGTTCGATGAACTCTTCGAGCAGGTTGTTCCATTTCTCCGAACCGCGTCCGGCAATCAGATTCCACTGCCGGGCAACCTGGCCAAAACGGTGCTGCTCGTTGTTGTAATTCATGTCCACCGGCCACGGTTGTACGTCGTGGTCTTCGTACATGGACTCAAACAGACCGTAATAATGCGTCAGCGTGCCCAGCCCGAGGCGAGCAGCATCCTGGGCGTTCATCTGGGCAACGCCCATCTGGCCAAGATGCGCCGTCGATCCCAGCCCCAGTTCCTTCGCCTCGTCCAGCAACGCCGCCATGATCACCGGTCGATAGGAACCGAGCTTCAGGCCATCAGCACCCTGGCGCGCGATGTATTGCACCCACTCGCGTGCGTCGTCCGCTGTCAGAATCTTGCGGTCAGACCATGCCTCGCCCGACCCGGGCCGGTGATAAGAGAAGATCCTCGGCGCGACAATCTCGTTACCCTCACTGCGAGCTCTTTCAGACAAGGAGAAAGGCACGTTACTGCTGGGTACGCCCCGAACGGTCGTTATGCCGTGGCCCATCCACAGCTTGTACGTGTATTCCGCCTCGGGCGCCTTGGTACTGCCGCCGGTATGCGTATGCATGTCGATAATACCGGGCATGACGTACTGACCATGCGCGTCTATTTCGTGGGTCGCGTCCGTGGGTCGCCGGTCCTCGTCGATCGCCAGGCCCGGATAACCGACAGACTTCACATCGACGATAATGTTGTCCTCGATGACAATGTCCACGGGCCCGATCGGCGGAGCGCCGGTTCCGTCGATGAGCGTTGCACCGCGAATAATCAGCCGACCGAAAGGCCCTTCCCCTTCATCTGAGGCGCGATCCGGCGCCGGAATCATCCGCGGCCTGTCGTCCTGTGCAAACGCACTGCCCGCGAGGAACAGCGTAACGAAAAGCCAATACCACTGTTTGCGTGATTTCATGAGAGTCCCCGTTGGTATTGTTATTTGGCTCGGTGCCGGGCACCGGCAGATCGGGATCAATTTACCATCAATCCGCCAACCAAATCTCCTGGCGACCGACGCCACTTATTCCCGTTCAATCGCATCGATGCAAGTGGCCGGGAAGACAAGCCGCATGGCCAATGGATTCGAGCGCATCATGCCGTTGTTTTTTCTCTTTGATTCGCGCGAATGATCAGCCAGACGCCCCGGGTCAGAACGGGCAACACGAACAGGAGCAGGAAGCCCCAGGTGATGGTGCCATAACCCTGCGCGACGAGGCCGGTCAGTCCGATCGCATCTGCGACGACAACTGCGATCACAAGAATGCTCAACGCGACTGCCGGGCGCATCCAGTCCGGCATCCGCACACCATGTTCCGCGAACGTGTGGTCGATGCGTTCATTGATGCCGTGAATATAGGCTGCGCCGGTTTCGACGAATGTGCCGAATAGAACGATGGGAAACAGGTAAACAAAGAACCCGGCCCCTTCAAGCGCATCAATCAATACGGTAATGGGCAGGGGGCCGTCTTCGCCACCGGCCTGCAGTACCTCGTACTGACCAATCATCGCCACGAAAAACAGCATCGCAGGCAGCAGGGCAAACAACCCTCCCAGGAAGCCGGCTACCAGGGCATCACCGGTCTTTTGCAGATGGCGAATACAGAACAGCAACGCGGGCACGGCTGAGAGGTTGTAACCGGAATAGGCAATACCACTTTGCCACCAGCCATCGCCGACCTCGGCTACCGCGAAATTCTGTGCAATCTGATCGCCGTTCTGCACGAGGTGCCAGCCGAGGAACGTGATGTAGGTAGCAAACAGAACGAACGACCAGACCGAAAGCACTTTCTCGACGGCGCTCGAACCGAAAAACACGATAATGGCTATCAGAACCATGATTCCCGCAACACCCGCAAACTTCGGCAAACCAAAAGTGTCATAGAGGATGTCACCGGCGACGGCACCGACAATCGAAATCACCAGGATCATCAGCAGGATCAGCAGCACCTCGTACACAGGCCAGATCGGTCCAAGCAGCGCACGCATGAAAGTCCGGTAATCAAACAAGCGGAAGCGGCGGGAGAATTCGTATGCAGCCATCAGTACGACGCCGAAAATTACCATCGTGACCGTCATGCCTAACAGACCACCGATCGGTCCGTGACTGAGAAAGAATTGCTCGAGTTCTTTGCCGGAGCCATAGGCGCCGGCGATTACTGAGGATTGGACTACGAGACCCGGTAATAGAAAGCGCTGAAACCAGGTGCTATTCATACACTCAGCCCCATAGTTCCGGGGTGAATACCTGGACCACACCCTTGTCGTAACACATGGCGTGGTCACAATCCTCGGACTGCAGCAGCGGCCCGTCGATGTCGACGTAGCGACACTTCTGGGCAATGACAAATGACGGCGCCATGGCTAATGACGAACCCAGCATATTGCCGACCATCAACTCAAAATCCATCGACAACGCCTGTTTGGCGAGCCTCAGCGCTTCCGTCAGTCCGCCGGTCTTGTCGAGCTTGATGTTGACCATTGAATATAGCCCCTGCAGACGCTCAAGATCGGCAGTGGTCGCACAGGATTCGTCGGCACACAGTGGTACCGGCGCGTCATAGTGGCGCAGGTCTTCATCCGCGTCCCGATTCATGGGCTGCTCGATCATCTCGACACCCATGGTCTTCAGTGTCCCGGCATGCTTTTCGAGGTCCGCAATCGACCACGCCTGGTTAGCATCTATGACAATGGCTGAATCCGGCGCGCCCGCATTAATGGCGGCGATCTGTGCAATCGGGTCGCCGATGCCGACTTTCACCTTGATAAACGGATACTCGGCGTGTGCCGCGGCGTCCTTCTCCATGTTTTCCGGCTCATCGATACCAACCGTATACACGGTCGTCACCGGGGCTGGATTCCAGCCGATCAGTTCCCAGATCGATTTGCCGGCCTGCTTGGCTTCGAGATCCCACAACGCACAGTCAATGGCATTCCGCGCGCCGCCGGGCGGCATGATCAACTGCAATTCGTCGCGCGTGACGCCATCTTGCACCTGGTCTGCGACGTCGCTGACTTGCCGGCGTATCGACTCAATCGTTTCACCATTATAGGAAACACCGGCGGCTTCGCCACGACCCGTGTGTTCTCCGTCGGCAATTTCGCAAACGATGGTCTCGGAGTGGGTAGTCACTTCGCGCGATATCTTGAAAGGCTTGTTGAGCGGCCAGTCCTTCTGCACCACCGTCATCGTTCGGCTCATGGCGCCGCTCCAGGGAAGAGTGTGTTGATGTGATCGACCAGTGGACCGACGCCGGTTGCTACCGGGTCGACACAGGGCAAATTGTACCTGGCCGCTAATTCATCGAGATACGGCTGCCGTTCTTCCTCCGACAACGTCGATGTATTGACACTGATGCCGACAAAACGAATGTCGGGATTCGTCAGCGAGCCGTTCGCCATCGCCAGCTCAATAAGCTCGCCAATGGTTGGCGCCTTGTAACCCGGAAATGCCTCGATGACATTGCGCCCGGCTTCGTGGCAAACGACAAATCCATCGGGTTGTGTACCGTGCAGCAATCCCAGCGTCACGGCAGCATAACCGGGATGAAACAGGGAGCCCTGCCCTTCGACGACGTCCCAGTGATCGTCGTCATTGTCCGGGGAGAGGATCTCGGCGGCGCCGGAAACGAAGTCCGAGATCACCGCATCGATCGGAATGCCGCCTCCCGCGATCATGATGCCGGTCTGTCCCGTGGCCCTGAACGTAACCTTCATATCCCGGTCCTGCATCTCCTTCGCGATGGCGAGCGCGGAAAACTTCTTGCCGACGACGCAATCGGTTCCCAGCATCATCAGGCGTAACCCGCTGCGCTTGGTTCCGGATCCGACCGGCAGATCGGCAGGCGGAGTGCGAATGTCGATCAGGGCAACGCCGGCCTGGTCGGCAGCCGCCGCAAGTCCTTCAATCTGCGTCAATGAGGAATGTGTACCCGCACAGATGTTCAAGCCAGCCTCAACGGCCTCGAACAGCATCGGGATCCAGTTTTCCGGAATGATGCCGCCAACGCCGGCAACACCCCAGATGAGTGTTTTCGCGCCAGCCTCGGCAGCTTCTGCCGGCGACATATCCGGATAGCCGAGATCAACGCCACAACCCGGCAATCGCAACTGGCCAACCGATGCGTCGGGTCGCCAGTACGCAATGCCGCGAGCCGTTTTGGCGTGCGTGGGATCGGGCTCGTCACCCAGGAACAGGAGGTACGGTGCTTCTATGCGAACTTGCATGCGTGCGTTCCTTTGCACAGGTTTTTATTGGTATTGACGCCTAATTACGGATTTGCGCCAGCGCATTGTCAAGCGTGGCAACGGTTCGATCAATATTTTGCAGCTTGTCGAGACCGAACAAACCCAGTCGAAACGACTGGTAGTCCGCGGGCTCGTCACACATGAGCGGCACGCCGGCGGCCGATTGCAAGCCCGCCGATGCAAACTTGCTACCCGTACTGATACCTGAATCACCGGTGTAGCAGACAATGACACCTGGTGCCCCGAACCCATCGGCTGCGACACTATTGAAGCCGTGCTTTGCCACCAGCGCACGCACGCGGTCACCCAGCGACTGTTGCGCGTCACGCAACTTGTCGAAACCGTGCGCCTCGGCCTCCCGCATGACGTCACGACAATTGCGCAATGCATCGGTGGGCATGGTTGTATGGTAGGCATGCGCCCCGCCCTCGTAGGCACGCATAATGCTGAGCCACTTATCGAGATCGCAGGCGAAACTGCTACTCGTGGTATCGGCCATCGTGGCAAGCGCGCGTTCGTTCAGCATGACGAACGCCGCACAAGGCGAACCGCTCCACCCTTTCTGCGGTGCGCTAACAAGGATGTCGACACCAATATCGCTCATATCAACCCAGATCGTGCCCGAGGCGATGCAATCCAGAACGAACAAGCCACCGGCCTCGTGGACCGCGTCGGCAACCGCTTTCAGATAGCCATCAGGCAGGATGATTCCGGATGCTGTTTCGACATGCGGCGCAAAAACCATGTCCGGTTTCTCTTTCGCAATCGTGGCAATGACGTCTTCAACAGGAGCGGGAGCAAAGGGCGCCTCGGGACCGTCACTGACAGGGGCGGCTTTCAGCACGCTGGCCGAGGCCGGTATATCCCCCATCTCGAAAATTTGCGTCCAGCGATAACTGAACCAGCCATTGCGAAGGACAAGGCAACGCTTGCCGGTCGCAAACTGACGCGCTACGGCCTCCATGCCGAAGGTGCCGCTGCCCGGGACGATGACCGCCGTGTCCGCTGAATACACCGACTTCAGGATGGACGAGATATCCAGCATGACTTCCTGGAACGCGCCCGACATATGATTGACTGCCCGGTCGGTGTACACCACCGAGTATTCAAGGAGTCCATCCGGGTCCACGTCATTTAACAATCCTGGCATCTGCTTCTCCACCCGTGAAAAGGCGGCATTGTGACATGGATTGGCACGCAGCGAGTTAAACTGGGCGCATGAAAGTAGTCTGTGCACCGGATAGTTTCAAAGGCTCCATCGACGCCGTTGCGGCGGCTGACGCGATGGCCAAAGGCCTCCGCGCTGCAATCGACGGCGTAATCATCGATACCTGCCCGGTTGGAGACGGTGGCGAGGGCACGCTGAGCGCGCTTATGTCCGCCCTGGACGGAGCCACATTCGCTTGCGAAACCATCGGTATGCACGGCGCACCCGTCGAGGCCTTGATCGGTGACTTCTCGGCAGAAGGATTTGCCTACGTCGAAAGTGCCGAGGCCGTGGGTCTTCAGACATTGCCGGCTGAAGCACGCGATATCATGGCGGCCAGCTCTGTTGGCATCGGCACGATGATTAAACGGGCCTGCGAGACCAGGGCCGATCGTGTCCTGGTCGGTCTTGGCGGAAGCGCCACCAACGATGGTGGCTGCGGCATGGCACAGGCACTGGGCGTGCGTTTTTTCGACGCGTCCGGACAACTTATCGATTCACCCATTGCCGGCGGCGACCTGCATCGCATTCAAAGCATCGATCCATCTGATCGCTTTGCCGCCCTGGACGAAATCGAAATCGTCGCGCTGTGCGACGTGACGAATCCGCTGACCGGGCCCGCCGGTGCGACGGCCGTTTTCGGACCGCAGAAAGGCGCGACCCGGGAAAACCTGCGGCAGCTGGAAGAGGGCTTGCAACACCTGGCGACCGTCATTGCACACGACCTCGGGATCGATGTGCTCGGGCTGGAAAGCGGTGGCGCGGCCGGCGGCCTGGGTGCCGGAATGGTGACATTCGCCGGTGCGAAAATCGTGTCCGGCATTGATCACGTACTGGAATCCTCACACTTTCACGCACGAATTGCCGGTGCCGACCTCTGCCTGACCGGTGAAGGCCGGCTTGACGGTCAGTCGCTTGCCGGCAAGGCATGCCTTGGCGTTGCTCGCGCGGCTGCAAAATCAGGAGTCCCGACCGTGGCCCTTGTCGGTGTTGCCGGACCCGATGCCGGCCGCTGCCTGGAAGCCGGTCTGGCCGATTATAGGGTCATCGGCGACGGCCTCGGCCAATCCGAATCCATAGCGCGGGTTGCACCCCTGCTGGGGAGCGCTGCCGCAGCCGTCGCGAAACAATACGCTGCCAACGACGCTACAATTGGAGGCTGAGAATCAGGAAACAAATCATGGACAGGAATCGACGATACGGTGTGACGCTGCTACTGGCCCTGGTCGGTTTGCCAACGATGGTCGCAGCACAATCCACCGGTACATTACCGCCTGAGCTCCAGGCCTGTACCGAGGAAACGGATACCGCCAGGCGGCTCGAGTGCTTTGATCGCGAGATGGCCAGGTTGAGAGCAGCCCCTGAATCGCCACCGGCACCCGCAGCAACGCTCGAACCGGTCGTTGCTGAGACCACACCTGTCGCGGCAGTGCCTGCGCCAGCTGCGAAGAGTGAGGAAACCGCGCCATCATCCGTCGCCGCAACAACGGCCTCAAGTGCCGGCGACGACTTCGGTATGCCCGACGAAGGCCTTGAGCAGATTTCCGCGACGGTCGTCAACATCATGAAGCGACCCTACGGCGAGATGGTGATCCTGCTCGACAATGGCCAGATCTGGGAGCAGAAACACCGGGACAATCGCTTCCGCCTCAAGGTTGGAGACGACGTTACGGTCAGCGAAGGCCTGATCAGCGGCTACCGCCTTACGGCCGGCGGCCGCAACCACTCCATCCAGGTCGAACGTCTGAAATAACTAATCGGCAGCCGCCGCTGCGGGTTCGCCTTCAGAATCCGCCACTGGCGCATCGTACGGAATATCCTTCAGAAACTTGCCGGTCAGTACTCCGGCTGTCATCGCTCCGTGAACATTCAGTGCTGTACGCGCCATGTCAATCAGGGGCTCGATCGAAATCAGCAGGGCAACCAGTGCGACCGGCATACCCATGGCCGGCAACACGACGAGCGCAGCGAAGGTGGCGCCTCCGCCAACGCCGGCAATGCCGAAAGAACTAATCGCGACAATGCCAATGAGTGCCGCGATGAAACCGGGATTCAGCGGATCGATGCCCATTGTGGGGGCGATCATCGCCGCCAGCATCGCGGGATAAATGCCCGCACAACCGTTTTGGCCGATGGTCGCGCCAAACGTGGTGGAGAGATTCGCGATCGGTCGCGGCACTTTCAGTTTTTCGACCTGGGTTTCCACATTCAATGGAATCGTTGCGGCCGAGCTTCTCGAACCGAAGGCAAACGCCAGAACGGGCCAGACATCGCGAAAATGCGAACCCAGATTGACGCCACCCATACGAAGCATGATGGCATGCACGCCGAACATGATTGCGATTGCGATGTAAGAAGCGACGATAAACGTCGCGAGTTCGATGACGTCATCGGCGTTCGAGCCCGCGACCACCTTGGTCATCAACGCCAGGATGCCGAAGGGCGTCAGCGCCATGATCATGTGAACCAGCTTCATGATGATCGCCTGTATCGTCTCAATGCCATCGCAGATGCGTATGCCCTTCTCTTCGTCTTCCGACGAAACCATGAGCGCCGCAATGCCAAACAACACGCCAAATATGACGACGGCGATCACCGATGTCGGGCGTGCGCCTGTCAGGTCGTGGAAAATATTGCTGGGCACAAACCGTACCAGCATGTCGGCCAGCCCGAGGTCGGAGATATTGGCCTGTCGTGTTTGCAGCACGTCGGCACGAGCGAGTTCGCGCGCCCCTTCGGTCAGTCCTTCGGTCGTCAGCCCGAAGACATTCGACATCAGGATCCCGACGAAGGCAGCGATCATCGTCGTGCCAATCAATATGGCAATAACGAAGCCGCCGATCTTGCCGAGTGCGACGACCTCCCGCATGCGCACGACCGCCGCGATCATCATGATCAGGACAAGCGGCATTACGATCATCTTCAAAAGATTGACGTAAGTCGTACCCACGACGTTTGTCCACTCCAGCGTGCCGGCCATGACATCCGGGCTACCGCTGTAAACGAACTGCAATCCGAAACCGAAAACGAGTCCTGCGACCAGGCCGATGAGCACCTGTTGCGACAGGGAATAACGGGGCCGCCGAAATCGCGCAAGAAAAACGATGATGCCGACAAAAACGATGAGATTGACAATTACGAGAGGAGACACGTGCACACCTGCTTATTCTTTATTTGAGCGTCAAAGTACGTCAGTGATTTGAATCTACACCATACATGCACCTGCGGTCAGTAACATTTTTGAATCGGATCCGCGAAACCGCCCGGCAATCACGGAGAGCGAAATAGACGGACCTGGACGCGCATTACCGGCCCCTGTCGCACCGACGGTTCACGCTGCGAGCCTGACCCGATATGCGTATACTCAAATAAAATAGATATTTTTTATATATAATTCAGATAGATGCCTGTTTTTTCAAGAAAATTTTGGAATTCATTCCGGCGCCGGACAATCGTGTCGCTCGCCATCGTCGGCGTCATTGTCGTGCTTGCCAGTGACCCGCTCTCGGATTTTCGACCGCCCAATGTTGACAACATCTGTGCAATTTTCGATGAGCGTAGTAGCTGGTACGAAGCCGCCAAGGCATCGGAAGCCCGCTGGGGCACGCCAAAGCATATACAAATGTCGATCATGCACCAGGAGTCGTCTTTTATATTTAATGCGCGACCGCCACGAAAAAAATTGCTCGGTTTTATTCCATGGACGAGAAAGTCCAACGCTTACGGTTTTGCGCAGGCATTGGACGGTACCTGGGACTGGTACGTGGAAGGCACGGGGAACGAATCCGCGAGACGCGATAATTTCGAAGATGCGATAAATTTCATTGGCTGGTACACACACAAGTCAAACTCATCGGCCGGCATCTCCAGGTGGGATGCCTATAACCAGTATCTCGCCTACCACGAGGGCCAGTCGGGCTGGAAGAGAAAGACCTTTGAAAATAAAGACTGGCTCAAGGAACGCGCTCGCATGGTCGACGAGCGAGCCCGCAAGTGGTGGGCCGAACTCCAGTCCTGTGAAGAAGACCTGGAGCGACCCTGGTGGCTGATCGCCAGCCAGGGTTTCTTTTCTGAAGTCTCCCAGCCAGGCAGCGATACCGGATTCGGGACGCGTTGCGCAAACCTTGGGCTGCAATCCGATCAAGTAGCATCCGATTTTCAACTGCGAAAGCCTTGCCGCAACGATTGCGAATGGCGTGCAAGCGTTTTATTGTCTGGCGGCCGGATCGCCTGCCCATCACCCTTGATGCCAGCCGATGATCTGGCGATGGCAATAAGTCACTACGGTCAGAAATGGAGCCACCGGAGGATGTCGCTATGCTGCCTGACTTTCGTTTAGAGACGTACTTCTCGCGCTGGGAGTTCACGGCTCGTTACCACCTGTGCGCGTCGGATATGGAGAGCATGTCCGTCAATGCGCTCCTCGAGCTTGCAGATGACGATGGACGAAAGCAGTGGGACGCGCTGCGGCTGGGCTACACGGAGACATTCGGTGCACCCGACCTGCGCGCTGCGATCGCCGAAACCTATGACAATATCGAGCCCGCCGACATACTGTGCTTTGCCGGGGCTGAAGAAGGGATCTTTGCGTCCATGCAGGTACTGTTGTCACCGGACGAGCATGCGATTGTGATCACACCCAATTACCAGGCCGCCGAGACGATTCCGGGTGCGATTTGCGACGTCACCGGCATTCCACTGGATCCGGATGACAACTGGAACCTGGACCTGGATGCGCTACGGGCTGCCATTCGTCCGAATACGAAAGTCATTTCCTTCAACTTTCCGCATAACCCGACGGGCAAGGTCACCTCACGCGAGGATCTCATTGCGATCATCAACATCGCGCGGGAATACGATATCTATGTTTTTTCCGATGAGGTTTATCGGCTGCTTGAGCGCAATGACGACATACGGCTGCCGCAGGTCGCAGACATTTATGAGCGGGGCTTGTCGCTGAATGTGATGTCCAAAGCGTATGGTTTGCCCGGCCTCAGGATTGGCTGGATTGCGACGAAGGATCACGAGCTCCTTTCCCGCATGGAACGTGTCAAGCACTACCTCTCCATTTGTAATTCAGGCCCCAGCGAAACCCTGTCTCTGATCGCGCTTCGTGCCCGCGACCAGATACTTGCCCGCAATCGGGCACTGATCGAAGGCAACCTCGCATTGGTGAATGCGTTTTTCAATGAATATGACAACTTGTTCGACTGGACGGTTCCGGACGGCGGTTGTATCGGCTATCCACGCTATCGCGGTGCCGATGGTGTCGAAGCATTCTGCACCGCACTCGTCGAAAAATCCGGCGTCCTGTTGCTTCCGGCAAGCGTGTATACGTCTGCATTAAACGACACGCCGGCAAACCACTTCAGAATCGGCTTTGGCCGTGCCAATATGGCAGAGGGCCTGACCGCCATGCGCGGACATTTAGAGCAGTCAGACGCTATGTGTGCGACCGGATGAACGACGAGAAAGCCACAATCTGGACATCCATTGGCCGATTTGAGATCGGCATGGGCACACTGGTCTTCATATACGCGACATTGTCGCCGATGATCGGTCGCTTCTTCCCGATACTGGAACCCGATGCGCTTTATGGACTGTGGCCTGTGCTCCTGCTGATGCTGGGACCGATCATGGTGCTTGGCGGCGCTTCGCTGCTGAAGTCCTGGCGATGGCCCATCCTGGCCCACGTTCCGCTCATCGCCTGGATCGCGGTGATCGGTGACGTGCTTACCTGACCGACGTCTTTCACGACATGCTTCAGGCTTCCCGGCCCGGTCTGCTTCGAGACGCCGGGAGTCGATCAACCCTCGCTGTCACTGGGACTCAGAGAAAGGCGCGGCTTTGCGGACAACGGGCGGCCGGAAATTCGGGAATGTTGCCTCAAACTGCGCATTCTTGTCGTTGTACATGAGCAGGGCCTTGGCCGTACCGCCTCGCCAAACGTCGTACTCCCCGACAGCGTTCCGGTCGAAGAACCCGGTCAGCCGCGCATCGAGATCGGCGAGTACAGCCGCGTGATCAGGCCGGTTAGCCAGGTTCACGGTTTCACCAGGATCCACGGTCAGATTGTAGAGTTCAGGGGGGCCACCGAAGAGCCGCTTGACGTATTTCCATTCCCGTGTAGCGACCGCGCGCACCGTGATGTATTCGAAGTAAGCCGTATCGAGCCCGTCCTGGGTTTCATCCCGCAGGGACGGAGCGAAGCTGCGTCCGGGTGAGTTTTCGATTTCAATGTCACCCATGCCGACTAAATCGAGCAACGTCGGGAAAACATCGACCTGGTTGATCACCCGCTCGGAGCGGTGTCCTCTAGGTACAACGCCAGGGTAACGAACGATCAGGGGAACACGCATATTCTCCATGTACGCCGGATGCGGCTGAGCGTACGAGCTATTTCCCCAGAGCCCGTGTTGTCCAAATGCAGAACTCTGGTCGGACGTGAAGATAACGAGTGTATTGTCGTCGAGTCCTTGCGCTGCCAGCGCTGCAAGTACGCGGCCAACGCCGTCGTCAAGCATGCTCATTTGCGACGCCAGGTGAATCATCGCCGTCCGGTTGTTCAGTGCAGCGATGGTCTGCCATGGCCACGATTCCTCGGCCATGGCGGTCGCTTCGTCCGGTTCATCGGTGCCCTCATACCACCACTCACCACGTTCCGCCAGCAGAGCCTCCACGTCCGAATACTCAATCGCCAGTCGGCGCAGGGCAGGATTAACCGGTTCCTGCGGGAAACGCGGGACGTTGTTGCGGTAGTACTCGGCGTAACGATTCTTCGGCTCTTCCAGTACGAGAGGCGGCAAGTTGTACGGTCCGTTATAGGACAGGTAGAGAAGAAACGGCTGGTCCGGCGTCTGCGATGCCAGGAAGTCCACCGCTTTGCGTGTCCAGAAATCGGTCAGGTGTTCGTCATCGAGTACATAGGTGTCACCGTTGTCAATGACCTCTACACCGTGGAATGAGGTGGTATGGCCGGTCCCGAACGTTACCCAGTAATCGAAGCCCAGTTGTGGTGACTCGGCCTCACCGAGGTGATACTTGCCAATCATCGCCATGGCATAACCGGCCGCATCGAGTGTCGCCGGCAAGTTGCGAAACTCCTCGATGGCATTCCAGTCATCAACCTCGAATGTCGATGGCAAGGCATTGTGCACACCATGCTGCGACGGCATCAGGCCGGTCATCAGCGAGGCGCGTGTCGGCGAGCAAACGCCGCTGGCGGCAAATGCCTGTGTAAACAACATGCCCTGCTTTACAAGCGCATCGATATTCGGTGTTTTGATATCGCTATTGCCATAGGCGCCCAGCAGCTTCTCGCTCTGATTGTCGGTAACGATCAGAACCACGTTGGGGCGCTCTGCCGCGGCCACCGGGAAACAATTGAGGGACACAAGGACCAGGCAAGCCAGCTTCTT
>CAZVWF010000020.1:25247-35202 GCA_964630795.1 uncultured Woeseia sp.
ACCTGGTTGTACTCGGTGTCGGTGAGCGTGATGGCCAGCTTCTTGAAGAGGTTCATTTTCTCTACCTGTTAAAGACAGCAACTCGGCATTCGGCCGCTGGACGAATCGCCTGTTCGACCCCCGGCCATGATAGCTGAACGCTTCATCCCGCGCCCGACAGCGGCCTTCGACAGCTAACCAAACCCTGCATTCAGGCAGCACTTGCCCATCAGCAGGTAGTTTATGATCACAACGAAACCTGAAAACCCACCCAGGCGGAGATGGCAATATGACTCTCTTGCCTGATCGAATGCGCGACCAGGAATCCGCGTGCCCTGAGTGCACCAAAATTATCGCGAGCGTCGGCGCGCGCAAACGTTAGCCAACGTCTGTATCCAACCCAGCCCTGCGCGGTCGATCCTCATGGCGTCCAAACGCCGTAGATATATCGCAATCCACGCGACCATGCGGCGGGCCCAATCGACAAGTGGGTTTCGTCCGGTAGATTGTACTCATCGACCCTGAGACTCGGGTAGTTTCTCGACTTCAGCTTGCCTACAAATTCGGGCGTAATCGAAGCCATCCGCGGGTAGCCATATTTCTCATACCCGTCGACCAGCGCCACAATGTCCTCCTTCGCCGGACCTTCCGCATCATCCAGCAAAGCTTGCGATTGAGCTTTCAAGAGTTCAACTCGCTCAAGCCCGCCGGCCGTTACAAACACCGTTGCGTCTACGTCTTTGGTGTTCACAGCGAGCGCTTCTTCCCATCGCCAGAATTCATACTCGTTCCACCAAACGGACGGACTGAAAATGATGTAACGCTGAAACTCCTCGGGCTGGGTGAGCAGAACCCAGGCTCCAAACAGTCCGGCAAGCGAACCTCCACCGATCGTAGAGTCTTCCGGGTCGACAGGGTAGGCAGCTTCGATTGCAGGCTTCAACTCCTCGACAATGAAGCGCAGGAATGCTGGCCCGCCGCCGGGGATCACCGGCTCCGCGGCAGCACCCACACGACGGAACAACTCCTCCAGTTCTCCGCCCCGGGTCGGCGTCAGGTCCCGGTAACGTTTGCTCAATGTCCCAACAAGCCCATCGTCCACCGCGTAACCGATACCTACGACATACGCTGCTGGTATCTCGCCCGATATCGCCAGCAAACGCGCAGTGTCCGTGACAGTGCCAAAAAAACCGTTGGCATCCAGCACATAGATCACCGGATAGGTCTTGCCGGATTCCACGTAGGTCGGTGCGGCCACGAAGATGCGAAATTCTTCGTCAACGAATTCCGATTCGAAATCATCGAACTCGGCATTGTGCAAGCCCGTCATTGGCATCATCGGGCCCAGATTGTCAGCAGCCAGTGAGTGAGACGGTAATAACGACAGGGCGAACGTCAATATGGAAAATGCAATTTTGAGGACGCGCTTCATTCGGGGTCTCCGGACTGATGATTCGGATGTGGTGACTGGCTGGATCAGGAATATCCCTGCCTGCAAACATAATTCAATGCTCTGGGGTATGCTAATCCCGGACCGCGAGATTAATCTGTGCTGAATGAAAGTGACCGGTTTGGGTCAATAACAGCGATATAACATTTCTCAAATTCTAACACCCATGCCACCAGTATCGCGGGGTACTGCGATCACTGTCGGTCGCCGTTGCTCAATTCTGATATTCAAGAAATATTCAGCCATCCGAGGCAAGGAACAGTTCGATCAACCTGCCGGCCAGCTGGCGCATGCCGGATTTCCCGCACACTCGTTTGTCGATGGGCACCTGTATGCCATGGCTTTGGCCCGGGCTTCCACTGGCGGCCCGGAGCAGCTAAAGTGCGCGCATGCCGAACCCTGAAACTTTGATTAGCGAGGAATCCATCCTTGCGCGGGTCGACGAACTTGCGGCCAGGATTTCACTCGATTATTCCGACAAGGATGAAATTGTTCTGGTCGGTGTACTGAAGGGCGCATTCATCTTTCTCGCCGACTTATCGCGACGTCTGAGTATCCCGCGCCACATCGAGTTCATTGCGGTGTCCAGTTACGAGCAAGGCAGCATGCACAGTGGCGCCGTTCGCCTGGTTATGGATGTGCGTCGCCCCATCGAGGGGAAGCATATACTGATCGTCGAGGATATCGTCGACACCGGTCACACCCTCCACTATCTCATCGAGATGCTGAAGTCGCGAAACCCCGCGTCTATCAGGACCTGCGCGCTGGTTCACAAGGAAGCCTGCACCGAGGTCGATGTCAAAATCGACTACCTGGGTTTTACGATCGGTGATGAATGGGTCGTTGGCTACGGACTGGATTTCGATGAGAAGGACCGCACACTACCTTATATCGGCGTGGTGCCGCGGGCGAAGTAACCTCCACTTCTGATTGCGAGAAATACGAATGTTTTTCGCATGCCGTTCTACGGAATATAAGCCGCCATGGGTATCGAATCCCCATCCAGGGTCGTGGATGTCCCGGCCAATCGCATTTTTACGAAGGCGAAACCTGTCGCGCCACCGGTCGCAACGTATACCGTTTCCGCCCGCGGCAAGAAACCCGACTACCCGGTGTTTGCCTATCTTGGTGAAAACTACGGCAATCTGCGAATCAATGAAATCGACAGCCTGTTCGGATTCGTCGAAAAAAGTACGCTCTATGGTGGCCGGCAGTTCAACCAGCGGGAATTGTCAGACAAAGACATCCGCGATCTGAATGATGCAGGCATTGGTGTGCGATTGCCGATGTCGAACCACGTGGTCGATCGTCGCGAATACCGACTGAGTCAGTGGCTGTTAAGCAAATATCACGTACCGGGCAATTCGATCATTTGCACCAATGACGACCTCGCACGCTGGATTCGTGAGGACTTTCCGGACTACCGGATCGACGGCAGCGTCATCAAAAACATTACAACACATCGAAGAATCGACGCCGCGATGGAACTGTACGACTCGGTCGTCCTGCCAATGCCGATGAATGAGAAACTCGAGTTTCTGGCAGAGATCAGTAACAAGGACAAAATCACCTTGTTCGCCAACGCGGGATGCGCGCTAACCTGTCCCTCACGCATGTGTTATGCCTCAATTTCGGAGCTCAACAAGGGCCGTGGCGGTGAATTTAAATGCTCGCAACCGCTTAAGGATCGCGACCTGCTCGGCATGGTCGATTTTCCCCTGGAGCCCTACATCGAGCTAGGGTTTCATCGTTTCAAGCTTCTGCGCGCTCGACCGGAGTCCCGTACAGGCTTCTAGGCACGAAACATTCGCGGTCACAGGTGCTTTCCGTAACTCGCAAATTGTAGGAAAATAAAGCACTTATCATTCAATCCTGATCAGCTCGGAAGATCAGCCGGGCTGCGGCTGGGCCGGCTGACCAAACGTACAACGCCACTCGCCGACGACACCCTGGTCCAACATACTTATGCCAAGCACTCATCCGACAGGACGTTCATCGATCCAATCCGTCATCGACGCATTGCGGTCCCGCAAGCCTGAAGTCGCGGAACGTCTGTGTCGTGAGCATCTCCAGTCCAGTCCTGCGAGTGTCGAGCACCTGCGGTTCCTCGGACACGCATTGATGCAACAACGTCGCTTCGACGAAGCTGAATCAGAATTCAGAAATGCACTCGGCCTGGCGCCGGATTTTGCGCCGCTGATGGAAGACCTGGGCAGTACTTTAGCCCAGCAGCGCAAATTCGACGATGCGATCTTGCAATTCGAGCAGGCCATTGCGCACGACGCTGAACTCGTCAATGCCTACAAGAAGCTTGGTCAGGCGCTTGCTGCCCTGGGACGTGGCGATGAGGCTGACGACGCCTTCAGAATTTTCTTCGATAAAAATCCGGATGTTGGCGCGGTCGCTATAGGCGCCGATCACATGCGGGCCGGTCGCACGGAAACGGCGATCGAAAGCGCCCAGCAGGCGTTGAAAGATAATCCGGAAAACGTCGATGCTATGCGCTTCCTGGCGTCAATCTATCTGAAACAAAAGGAAAAGCTGGTTGATGCCGAAGCGCTGCTGCGGCGAGCGACGGAACTGGCACCTGATTTTGCAGGGGCATGGGTCGATCTCGGCCGGGTAAATATAGAGCGCGCCAATCGTATGGCGGCAATCGAAGCATTCGGCAGAGCGACCGAGCTCGAACCCAGGAACGGATTTGCCTGGGAGCAGCTGGCAACCGTTACTGCCGGTGCAGGCTATCCCGAGAAGGCCGCCGAAGCCTTCCGCAGGGCAATTGAAGTGGGGCCGGGTATTCCAGGCTTTCACATGGGCTATGGCCATGTCATGAAGACGCTCGGCGACCAGGCCGAGTCGCTTCTTGCGTATCGTGAAGCCGTTCGCCTCAAGCCATCATTCGGTGAGGTTTACTGGAGCATGGCCAACCTCAAGGTGTTCAATTTCGAAGACGAAGAGATCGATGCCATGGAGGAACAGTTGGAGAACACCGAGCTAAAGAAAGACACGGAGGTGCATTTCCGCTTTGCGCTCGGCAAAGCCCATGAAGACCGTGAGGACTATGACAAGGCCTGGAACTATTACCACAGCGGTAATCAACTCAAACGACCGCTCGTCAGTTATGACCCTGCCGACAACAGTGTCCAGCAGGAACAGATACGGGCGCATTTCACCCCCGAATTCCTGGCAGAAAACTCCGGCCATGGTTACCCCGACGAAGGACCGATATTCATCGTTGGCCTGGGACGATCCGGTTCAACACTTATCGAGCAGATTCTGGCCAGCCACAGCCAGGTCGAGGGTACCGAAGAGTTGTCGGTCCTGCCTCGGTTGACGGATTCCATGGCCCGGTATCACAGAGATGACAAGCGATTCCCGAAAATCCTGGATTCCATGCGAGCTATCGACTGGCGCGCACTGGGACTCGAGTACCTGGATGGCGCCAAACGTTACAGGGTAACTGACAAGCCGATATTCACCGACAAACTGCCGAATAATTTCCCGTTCATCGGTCTGCTCCATCTGATCCTGCCGAATGCAAAAATCATCAATGCGCGGCGTCATCCGCTGGACACCCTGCTCGGAAACTACAAACAGCTATTCGGTCGCGGCCAGACGTTGACATACGACATTTTCGAACTGGCCGATTACTACCGGGAATACTGCCTGACGATGGATCACTGGCATGAAGTTCTGCCAGGCAAAGTGCTTGATGTGCACTACGAAGAGACGGTGACCGACCTCGAAGGCCAGGTTGCCCGTATCCTGGACCACTGCGATCTGCCCTTTGAGGACCAGTGCCTGCGCTTCTACGAGACCAAGCGCGCGGTCAAGACAGCCAGTGCGGAGCAGGTTCGCCAACCGATATTCACGGGCGGCATGGGTAAATGGCGCAAGTACGAGAAGCACCTCGATGAGTGGAAAAATGAGCTGGGTGAAATTATCGATGGATTGCCTGAGGTGGTAAAAAACGCCGGGTCTTGACCGGTAACCACCCGCTGTGGACGCTATGGTCCCGACAATGCCGCGAAACTAGAACGGCCAGATCTCCAATCCGTGAATCGCATTGCGAATGTCAAGGGACAGGTTGACCGAGAGCAGCGTCTTCGATTCCTGCAGGTCATAAAGCGAGACAGTCGACGGTGATGAACCGCCAGCGACGACCCGATCATTCACCAGGCACAGGCCACGAGCAAATCCCTGGCGCGCAACCCCGGAATCCCCAACCCTTTTGGTGTCAATGTCGTCGGGATCGTATGTCGGCACTTTGACCGCACGGTCCTCCTCACCACTGCGCGATGAATATCGCAAAGCGTCAGCATTCGTATCGTTAAAGAGAACACCGTCTCGCCAGGGCTGCGCATTATGCGTTCCCGCCGGCAGGGTGGCAGCCATGTAAACAACTTCACCATTGAAATGCAGCATGCCTCCCGACTTCATGCCGGACATATACATCCCATGCTCATTGGCATGCACGTTATTCAGGTGCAGCTTGTTCAGGAGTAGTGGGCCGTCATCGCCCGCTGGATTAAAAACAGACCCGGTAAAATTGAATCGATCGACATCGACATGCAGTGCCCAGAAAAACTTTTTTTCATCCAGTTCAAATCCGAGGATGCTGTCAAACCCGGTGGAGGTGACATAAAGAACACGCTCATAGATGCATATTTCGTGTGCGTGTTTCAGATAAGGATTACGCCATGATCCGATACGTTTGAAGTCCGGGGTGTAGGCGAAGAGTTCATCGCTTGCGACGATATAAACTGTTTCACCGTCGATCGCTATTCCACGAAGACCCCTGTCCCAGCCACGCCCCTGCCAGTCGATCTCGGCCGTATTCCAGTCGATAAACTGGCGTACTTCCTGGTTATCTATGTCGATGACATAGACGCCGCCGTGACTTTCGCCCTGCTGGCTGCCACGGACGACAGAGGTCGTGATGAGCTTTACCATGCGTTGATTGTAACCCGATCAAAGAAAACGGCCGTCCCCGGTAAGGGACGGCCGTATTACGTCGAGATCAGATCAGTCGAATCGCTTCGTTAGTTTGAAGCTGATCGTTCGAGGCCTTGCGAGGTTGTGGGTATCCCCGAAGCCGGTATGACCCCAGTAATCCGCGTACCAGCCCGTACCACTACTGGTGAAGGTGTTGTAATTCTCGTTCGTCAGATTGCGAATCATTAACCGCGCAGTCCAGTCTTCCTTTTCCCAGCCAATCTGGAAATTGGACTTATGATAGCTGTCCACATCGTAGTCGGCACCTTCCTCATAGTCCGGACTGTCCGGATTCGCTGAATCAGCACGCCAAAGAGATGAGAACAATTCGCTCTGCCACTGGTAGTCGTAGCGCATCCACATGTCGCCACCAAAGAATTCCGGTAGCCTGTAGTCCGCAGCCAGGGTGAACTTGTGGCGCGCCGAATCCGGCATCTTCGTTCCAGCTGTCAGCAGTTGCGATCCTTCATCGTTAATGTAGTTCGCCGTGTATTCCGGATCACCGGTGTACCCGTGGAAGTTGAGCATGAGGTTTTCGGTAGCCTGGAAGACGATATCCATCTCGGCGCCCATATTCTCGCCACCGCCGCCATTCGCCTGACCCCTGAGCCACCACAAACCTTGCCCGTCGGAACTGAAGGACAACTGGATATCTTCCCAGTCCAGGTAGAAGACCGTGGCATTCACGAGCAGCCGGCCGTCCATCCATTCGGTTTTCATGCCGATCTCATAGTTGTTCAGCACGTCCGGTTGGAACTCCTCAGGAACGAAGCCCTCCCTGACCGCTTTCGGGTTATTCCTGCCACCCAGGCGGAAGCCCTGACTGAACAACGCATAGATCATCTTGTCGTCGTCCAGGTTATAACTAAGGCCGACCTTGAACGTCGTATCGTCGTCCGAACCACCGTCAATACTGACCGTTTCCCCTTCGACCAGGATCGCTTCAACCGGCAGTCCTGGTGGCCATTGACGGTCATAGATCGTATTGCGTTCGAACTCAAACCAGCGCGCACCGACCGTTACTCGAAGGTCCGTGGTGATGTCATAGTCGAACTGGCCAAACAAGGCGACCTGCGATCGGTCGCGCATAAAATGGCTGCGGTACCAGGACTCACTGGTGGCCGCCGGCAGCGGACAAGCAGTCGGATACCCCTGGTTTTGCAGGTCGCAGGTCCGCCACTCGGTATAATCCCAGTGTCTTGTCGACGTCAGGTTGGGGATGTTTGCATTGTCGTCCCAGCCGTCCGAGAAGTCCTCGAAGAACGCACCGACCATCCACTGGAAGCGGCTGTCCGTCGTCGACGTCAGGCGCATTTCATTTGTAATCCGCTCCGAGTCCTGCCAACTGGTTGCGTACCCACCATTGTATTCGGTGTCGTACTTGTCGTAGTAATTGTAGGCATACACCGGATAACCCCAGTAGGTGTCATACCAGTTCCTCCAGGCTGACCAGTAACGCGATTTGAGGCGCGTGTGCCAGGGATCGTAATGCGTATTATCAAAAACGTAGGACTGCTGACGGTCTGCCATACCAAAAGAGTTCGTGAACTCCGCAAATCCCAGGTCGCCGGTAATAGTTAGCTGAGTTGCCGTCCATTCATCTTTGCGCCATTCATCCGTGAAACGCGCGACCTTGTAATCGCCGATCGCCGTGTCCGAGTACCAGACACCGGTGGTTTCCGAATGCTGGCTCATTACCGTAAGGAGCGCTTCCCAGTCCTCGTTGATCGTCCACAGGGCGGAGATCCTGCCGCCGGTCATCTGGTAATCGTTAAAGTCGTCTTGTTCAAGCCCAGCGTTATCCAGAACCGGGCTCGATAGATGGCCATCAGTCTCGTTCGGGTCGAACGGGCCAATGTCGTATTGATCGAAATCGTGATCACAAGTTGCGCCCGGCGCACAGACACTGTGCGGTGCCGTCGAAAAGACGTTGTCGATATATCCGCCTTCCTTCAGCGAGTAACCGACGACGCGAACGGCAAAATTGTCGGATACCGGGATATTGACCCAGCCGTTAAAGTCATAGCTTTCCTCGCCACCCTGGGTCGACTTGAGTTCGGCGCTGATCTCACCGGAGAAAGCGTTCGGGTCGGGTTTATTCGTGACAATTCGGAGTGTGCCGCCCTGGGAACTGGAACCGAAGAGCGTTCCCTGCGGTCCGGGTAGTGATTCTACGCGATTGACGTCGACCATTCGCGGGTCGAGCTGCGTCGTACTCATGGTCATCGGCATCTCATCGAGATACACCGCAACCTGGCTGTCCAGGAACCATGAGCCGCCTGTCGAAATGCCGCGATAAACCAGCTCGTTTCGGCCCGCCCTGTTGGATGACAGCGTGATACTCGGCAGGTTACTCGCGATATCGGCCATGTCCAGCATGCCCCGACGCTCAATTTCCTGCGTCGAAAACGCGATAATCGACTGGGGCACATCCTGGATGCTCATGGTTCGCTTGGTTGCGGTAACCACGATCTCCTCCAGCCTGAGCCCGCCGCCCTCTTCCTCCTGCGCGACGACCTGGGACGCCGGATACAGCGCACTGAGAACGGCTGCAGTCAGCGGTGTCAGTACGTTCTGTCTCTCTATCGAGCCCTCGTCCGCGGAATCCTGCCTGATCATATTCACATCCCCATTTCTGCCAGATGGTCTTATTTTTAGATGGTCTTATTTTTATAGTGTCAGATTATACCAAAACGCCTACCAAAAAACTTCCGTCTATATAGGCTCAATATGCTCTGCCATGCCCTATACACGGTCTGATCGACGTTTTGACATTAAGCTTCGCAGAACATCCTGTATTTCGCCGTTTTTAAAGTCAAGGCAGGAGCGGGCTCCATCGCAGTAACTACAGGACCTCAGGTCGGCCGGACACCATGGCGCCTGGCTCTCCTCAGTGCTCGGCGAGCCCGAAATTTGTAACAATTTGATGAAACGGGGTATCCGCGCCTACCCAGCCAACGAAAACCCAATCGTCCCCGCGATTGATCAGCCCTTGCAGGCCATTTTCGCTGCCTGGATATCCTGTATTGCGATGCCTGTCAGATCGGCTATCGTGATCTGCTCATCGTTTTGCCGCCCTTTCGCCGGTTCCGCGATGACGGCACCCAATTCGAGGATATCGGCCTCGCGTATCACGGCATCACGTACGGCGTGGCAGCACTCTCCGTGGTCAACACATTGGGAAATGCTGTCGGCGACGACGAGATCCGCTTTGCCAAGCAGCGTGGCTTCGAGCTCCTGTTTCCCGTGGTCATCTGAGCCCATGGCCGTGATGTGCGTGCCGGCACGAATTTGATCCGCATGCAGGAGCGGCTCTCGCGCTGGTGTCGTCGTCACAATCAGGTTACAGCTTGCAGTAAGCACATCGATGGATTCCGCTGCTTCGAATTCCAGCCCCCACGCCGCGATCGAATCGCGGCTACCAAGGTCATCGATCATCTGCGCAACCTTGTCCGGGTTCCGACCCCAGATAACGCATCGATTACAGTCGACGATTCCCTTTAGCAATTCGAGTTGCATGCGTGCCTGCGT
>CAZVWF010000021.1:0-12942 GCA_964630795.1 uncultured Woeseia sp.
ACCGTTCGACGGGCGCGGTCGCGAAGCTACCTGCCCGGACACGGGCCAGGATGGCTCGGGTCAATCCCACCCTCTCCGACACTATCCGGCGTCAAGCCCCGGTTCATTCAGGTCAAACATCAGTCTATCGAGAGCCAGGTCTTCAGAACCTCTCTCATCAACCAAAACAGGCCGGGTTAGCACATAAGGTCAATAGCCTGAAATATCACACTGGCCATTCGTCATGGCTTCTTGCAATGGATTTTCGACGTCCGTCCCATCAATCGTATATGTTGCTCTGATCCTATCCTCGGTCACCTGGGCATCTACATCAGTGGTCTTGGCGGCAGCAACATCTCGATAATATTGTGCAATGGCAGTCCTTAACTCGGGGTTATATCGGCAGTTCATCTGGCCGTCGTTTGGCATCTCTTCGACGTATAGACAGATACCAGCTTCTTCACCAACCACTGCTTTAACCATTGTTTCACCCGTAAAGGGGTGTGAAAACTGACACTTATACGGCGTGCATAGCTCCAGATGGTCTGGAAACTCATCGCATGATAGAGGTAACTCTGCGGCCTTATCCTCGGTTTTAGTTACCTCAATATCTGCCGAAGATTCGTCAGCTGAAGTCACCTGTGCACTTCCCAGAATCACAATGGCCAGATAGAGGATGAAATATTTACTCATAACATGACCAATATACCGAATGGGTAAAATCCTTTCGATCAGCTAAATTCTCCGAAAATCCAGCTCCACAAGGAGCCGAAAGAGGTAAATGTTTGCCCATCACAGGTCAGTGGATCAGCATCCCGTTCTGCCTCCGTGATGATGAAGTCACTGCGGTTTGCGCCAAAGCTACTGTAGCCGGAGAAAATATCGGACTCTATTAGCTCAAAGTATGAAACGTAACGCACTCCTGCGGTTGTATTGATGTGTGCGCCAATATCAAAATCATGGGTGGTGGAACCGTCACTCACCATACGAGCATAGCCCAACTGCTGGCCTGAACTAACCGACGAGCCGGCGACCAGTTCACTTGACATCAGGTCAATATGAAAAAGAACAGTGAGCACGGCAGGGTTACTTTCAGAGCGAATAAAAACTCTCTGATCGGTCACACCGTCATCCACGAATCCTTCCCACTCGGTATTTAGCAGGACAATTGTTCCAGCAAAGGGTGCGAACACCGGCACGTTGTTGTTCAGTCGCTCTTCAAGTTTGGGCGAGAAGTAGTGTTTCATCGACCGGCATGATTCAACGCTGTCACTGTAGTCATGCCCTGCAGCAGAGCGAAATAACGAAATATCCTCAATGTAGGTTGCGACGTCGGTAAAATCTGCAGTCGCTAATTGGGGGACCGCCTGATTAACCAGGTCGAACGTCGCGCAATCTCCAAGAGTTCCATATTCGTTCAATACAAAATTAGAGCCGCCGAACGACACATCAATTGCAGCTGTCACTGTTGCTTCATCGGATGAAATAGTTACATCGTAGTCGAGCGTGTAATCACCACTGGTAGCCTGAAGCAACAAGTTGTTACCGTTTCGGGAGCCGGTCGCTGGCAAGGCAGTCGATCCGAGTGGTTCGAGCACGACCTCATAAGTCTCAAGTCCATTATCGTTGTGGATCAGTAGCTTGTTAAATCCTCCGTGACAGTAGGTCGTTGTTAGTGAAGGGGGATCCTCAACGGTGATCTCGACCTCATCGGTTCCAGCAAGGTTACCTGGATCGGTTGCCGTAAGCTCAAATGTAAGGACTTCCGGATTGCCTTCGGTGACATCCGGGGCGGTAAAGCTTGCCGTTGCAGTGTCTGCGTTACTTAACGTCACTGCTGAACCACCTGTCTGCACCCAGGAATAACTTATAGCGTCTCCATTAGCATCCGTAGCGCTGCCTGACAGGGTAACCAGGGTTAATTCCTGAACGGTCGTATCAGGGCCGGCATTAGCAACGGGGGCAGCTGGCGGTGGTGGTGGCGGTGGTGCGGGGGGAGGCGGAGAAGAACCGCCGTAACCTCCACCTCCACTGCATGCAGCCGCTGCCAAACCCAAAAAAAGGGCCAATACTGGTTTTAAAAAATACATTGAGCACTCCGTTGTAGGTACTTATCAAGTGGTGCTGCGTCGCCCCCGATGCTCAAGTGAATACGCGGACAAGGGTGTTACGGGGATTCCCCAGACTCACTGAGAATCAATTTGTCGAGTTTGCGTCGAAATTGCAATGGTGCCGCATCCAGTCCCAGGTTGATGTGACGGGTAGTTTCATTGGCGATCCCTTTATGCACTGCCTCCAGTACGTCACGATCTTCAAGGAACGCCGCCCTGGCGCCGGATGCAATCGATGCAGTGACTTCTTCGTTATCCGGCTCGGTATTACGGTGCTGGAGCCAGTAATAGCGCGTGTTATTCGCATCAATCGGTGTCATGAAATGATACGAGATCATGACATACGTTGACTCGTCGACTTTAAAATCCGGCCCACCCTTCCCCGCAGGAACGTAGACCCCTTTGTTAATCGCGGTGCAGGGATACTGCGCCTCATAATACTGGTAACGATCGCATTCTCCTTCGAACTGGACAAGAGGCGCGTAGAAAGGCGGGGGTCTGTTTCCGTATATCCATCGATGGACAATGAGCCCGTCGTCGGTTTCCACGATCTCCAGTGGTGTGTTATCCGTACCAGGGGCCGCAAAGGAATCGCGGTGAACCCAGGCGACATGTGAAGGGTCAAGGAGGTTGTCCATGACGTAAAGATAGTTGCAGGCTAATGTTAACGCGTCGCCCGTCGTAATTTTCCAATCCGGGTTGTCGTAGTTTTCGATGCTGACAATCAAGACGTCATCAGCAAGGTCGGCATTACCCATCCAGATCCAAACCAAACCCCACCTGTCGACTGCAGGATAGCTGCGAACCACGGCCGAAGCCGGGATTCGATCTTGTGTCGGCGCGGCAACACATTGCCCGGAGCGATCGAACTGCAACCCGTGATAGCCGCATTCGACAACGTCATTTAGCAAGCGGCCTTTGGACAATGGTAATCGTCGGTGTGGGCAGGAATCTTCCAGGGCAACAGGATCGCCACTCCCGGTACGGTACAGGACGATGTTCTCATCCAGTATACGAAGCGCGGTCAGTTTCGCCCCAATGTCCGAGGAGAGTGCCGCCACATACCAGCTATTTCTCAGGTACATGAACTATTCCAGCATGGTCGATGACACCATGGCGGGCTATTCGTAGTAGCCAATTGAATCACCATCCGTAGTTACACCCAACCCATTCAGCAACCGATTCGAATAATTGAAATAAGCGACCACCTGATTTACCTCGAGAATTTCGCCATCCGTACAATCGTTTTCGCGAAGCGTGGCAATATCCGAGGCCTCCATCGTTGCCACATCGGTCGTTAGTTTCGCCGCATAACGCAATAGCGCAAGCTGTTTAGCCTGAAATTCCGTCTCCGGTGTGCCGGCATTCAGGCAGTCCAGAATGTCATCACATCGCCCATCATCGTCAAGCAGTCGCCTCGCATTCATGAAATGATGGGTCAGGCTGTATGCGCAATCGTTCTTGATGCTGACGTAAGAGGCTACGACCTCCAGAAACCACAATGGCAACGTGATATCCGGGTGGTGCAACACACTGCGGTAGAGCGTCACGTGGCCATGCATCGTGTGGGGCCGCAGGGAGTGCACCTTCATGACGTTGTCGACCGTACCATGCGGCGTCCTTGCCTCATCATATAGTTCCCGCAGAACGCCAGTCGCCTCGTCCTCTGGAATCATTTTAATCCAAGATGTCATCAACTACTCCCGGCACCAATCCGACACGACCGCCAGCACACCTTAGGAAACAGACGGTGAGCCGGAGAACACTCGCCGCACCATCGGCTCGAAAAACTCGATCGGCAAACTCTCCATGTTCGGATTGATTGCTACGATATCGTAACGCTCGACAAATTCCGCGGTCCAATCGAAATACTTATGGCCTCGCCATTGTTCACGGGCATTGATGAAGTCGGGATCATCCGGCTCATAAAAACCGTGCAGATGTATTCGCTGGAATATCTCATGGTACTCGAGCATCCAAATGTTCTTCTCAGAAACGAACGGTCGCAGCAGGTCGGCAGCGAAGCGGCCATGATTTTCGGGGCAGATGATGAACCCGGCGTCGTGGAACAGGCCTGCGACAATCGTATCCTCATCGTGGCCATCGTTGTGCAGCATCGTCGCCGTCTGCAGGCAATGCTCGTAGTTATTAATCAGGTAGCCGAACGTCGGCGCATCTCGTGACGCCAACAGGAACTCGAGTGCCTGCCTAGCGCGTTCCTCTGCCTGGTAGACGGCACGCTGGCGATTCATCACTTTCCAGTCTTCGGCGCTGTAGTCGTCCATATTGCATGGTTCTATGTACTGCCAGCCAGGGCGCAGCAGTGGATCGCGCTCACCGGCCTTTCGGCGCACGGGTGGGTAGGTTGTCTTCTCGCTTGTCATGACTTACGAACCTTTACGCTGCCGGAATATTCCAAAACCCATGTAGGCGAGAATAATGGATAACAATGGATTGACGTAGTTAAAGAACGCCCATGGGCCGTATTCCAGCGGTGACATGGCCAGCACTCCCGTAATAAACGCTCCCGACGTTGTCCAGGGGATTAACGATGTACTGAGTGTGGCGCCTTCTTCCAGGCACCGGGAAAGCATGTGTTTCTCGAGATTATCCTGTTCGTATGCGTCTTTGAATATCTGCCCGCCAAAGATGATGGAGAGATAGCCTTCGCCCATGCTCATGTTGGTGACGACGCCGGCGCCTATAGTGGTTGCGATCAGGCTAGCGGAACGCCTGATACGTTTCAGCAGCCCGCTTAGCAAAACTCGTACGAAACCCGCTCGATCGAGGATACCGCCGAGCGATAAAGCCAATAACGCGAGTGACATCGTCCACATCATGTTCACGATACCCCCCCGGCTCAGGAGTACATCGAGACGTTCGAGGCCCGTGTCAGAGGCATAACCGGTGTGCAGGCTGTTCAGCACCTCCGAAACGGTTCTATCTTGCATTGCGACGGCCAGCACTGCTGCGGTAGCAACACTCCCCAGCATGCTGGCTTCGGCGGGCGTTCGTCTGATACTGAGGACGAGCAGCACGATCAACGGCAGCAGAGTCAGCGGGCTAATTGCGAATTCAATCTCGAGGTGCTGCTTTAGTTCGAGCAGTTCCTGCGCCGAAAATGCCTGGCCGCTGTAACCCAGGCCGACGAACGTGAACATGAGCAGGCAAATGACGTATGTAGGGACGGTCGTATACATCATCGACTTGATATGAGCGTAAAGATCCGTATCTGCGCTCATTGCAGCGAGATTGGTGGTATCCGACACGGGCGACATCTTGTCGCCGAAGCTCGCACCAGAGACGACCATGCCGGCTACCAGCGGCAGTGGAATACCTAGCGCACCGCCAAGCCCCATGAGGACAACACCGATCGTGCCTATCGTCCCCCACGCCGTACCCGTCGCGAGCGACATGAGGCTGCACAGTAGCAAACCGGCTGGCAGAAAGATGGCTGGGTGCAGTAAGTCCAGGCCATAGTAAATGAGGCCACCGATCGTCCCGCCTTCGATCAGGGCGGCGATCAGAACGCCGATTAGAAAAAAGATAAAGATTGCGCCAAGGCCTTTTTCGATCCCGGAGATCATTCCGGACTTGATCCCCTGGAAGTGAAAGCCCAGCAATGCAGCATGACCCGCAACCCATACGAGGGCGATCAACAGCAGGCTGTGCAAGCTGATATCCAGCCACAGTAATCCGGCGATCACGATTACGACGACCCCGCCGAAACAAACCAGGGACTGCAAAAAACCGGGGGCTTGTGGGCCCTTCATCGATCTACTCCTGTGCAGCGGGTGGCTGCATGCTAACAAAAAGCGGCGCTATCGCTTCAGCCCGTCCAAGACACTCCGATAACGCGAATGGCTTGTCGGGGTGCTGGGCAGCATAGGCAAGCACCTGACCCTGCCAGTATCCCTGGCCTGTTGCTTTACCGGTTTTATCAACAGGAAGCCCCAGGTAATTTCCTTCCCGGTACAGGCGTCCAGTATCAATCGACAAGTCAACGACTTCCTGAGAGAGTCGACTGCAAATCTGGCTGTACGCGCTGGAAGCCGGTTTTCTCACGGATGGGGACGCGCAGGGGAAAGAGCAACCAACCGGTCCAATGCGAACTGATCGTCAGGAGTTAGCTGTACCACTCTCCGTCGGACCATGAAAACTGCCTGGATTGAGATTGATCCGGACAATGTTGACAAGAAACCGGCAGGCCTGCGTCAGACCCTTCCCGGGTGGGATACATCGTTGAGTGGAAGAGCAACGCAACAAGTCCGCTCCGGGATCATCGGCGCACCTTCCACAGAACGTCCATGCGATCGAGGCCCTTTCGCCAGACTCAGCCCGACCGGTGGCGACTAATGCTCCAGCGCCGGCACTGTTAAGTCGCCAGGCCTGTTTAAAAAGGCGACCGGAAACTTCCGGCCGCCTTCACTGCTGCTAGTTGCCGCTGGTCGGAGACGCATGTGCGTGCGCAATCCCCCATTCGCCACCTTCCTTGACGAGCACCAACGTTACCCATACCGGCTGACCGGGAGCTGGGGGTCGATTATGGGGAAAGTTGTTGTAAACCTGGACGTAACTCGCTACTGCCACATTGCCGTAAATCGCAACCTGCGGTGACTCGATCGTAGTGATGATCTCTGTCTTGCCGCCATTGAGCGCTTCGTTTGCATCGCGATTCGCTTTTTGAAGGCGGAAGTTCACTGCCTGATCGGAGCGCCGTTGTCCGGCTACGATATGAACTCGATCATCCCTTATCATCTCGGACTGGGCTTCGAGATCTCCCTCAAGGTCACCATACTGCTGGATAAAAGCCAGTACATCATCCTTGTCGTCTGCTAATGCATTGGGCATGTAGCCGAGGCTTACGAGAGCCAAAGATATCACGGTCAGGAAACTCCGCTTAATGAAATTACGCATCTTTTCGATCCTTTTTATAATTGTTTACTCATCAGGAGAGCGGCATCGAATAGCCGACCCTGAGCATTGATCTCATGCCAGACCAAGCGTAGCAGAGAATCGAACCTCAATGAATTTGCTGAACTGCCCCGCATATCGAGTAACGCTATGACGAGCAATGATCCTTAAGCCACTATAGCCCGTCGAACCCCCTCCAGTCCCTGCTCGAGCGTTCCCCTCGGGCAGGCGATATTCATGCGAAAGAACCCTTCGCCCTGCGGACCGAAGTCAGTACCGCTGTAGAGGCCGACGCCACCGTTATTCACAAGTCGATCCATGATGTCGTCCTGCGACAAGCCGGTCTGCCTGAAATCCAGCCAGCCCAGATAGGTCCCTTCGGCCGTGACTTTGCGAACGCCTGGAACCTGCTCTGCCATGAACCGTTCAGCGACACGGTGGTTCTCCGCAATATAGGCAACGACCGCGTCGACCCAGTCCTCGCAGTGGCGATATCCGGCGACCATCGCTTCAGCACCGAAAGTACTGTCGTGATTCAACTGCGTCGTGTTCAGGAATGCCTGGTAGCGCTCCCGCAGACCGGCATCAGGCATGATCAGCGTTGCCTGGGGAATGCCGGCCGTGTTGAAGGTCTTGTTGGGTGAAATAACGGTGACCGAACGCTTCCCGCCAATAGATCCGTACGGGATATGTTCGTGTCCGGGCATCACCAGGTCCATGTGCACCTCATCGGATACGACGATCAGGTTGCGACGCTCGGCGAGGTCTGCCAGTGCCGTCAACTCCTCCCTGGTAAAGACGCGACCGACAGGATTATGCGGACTGCAGAACACGACCATTTTCGTGTTGTCCTCAATCCTCGATTCCATGTCCGCGATGTCGAGATGAAATCGTCCATCGTCATCCTCTCGCACCGGACACTCGAGGATGCATCGCTGATTGTCGACCACGAGACCAATCAGCGGCCCGTAAGTTGGCATGGGCACGAGGATACTGTCACCTGGTTCGGT
Organism: uncultured Woeseia sp.; assembly: GCA_964630795.1. GTDB lineage: Bacteria > Pseudomonadota > Gammaproteobacteria > Steroidobacterales > Woeseiaceae > SZUA-117. The sequence continues at coordinate 8,015 of CAZVWF010000021.1, forward strand.
CAAGAGCGAAATAACACCGTGAATACCTACGATGGAACTCGGGGGACAGAACATCATCCATTCCCGCGGAACGTCCCAGCCGTGTCGTCGCTTCAGCCAGTCCTCGAGTGCTTCATAATAGCTATCCGACCGAATCCCGTATCCCAGGACCGGGTGCTCGCACCGTGACCTGATGGCATCGAAGATCGGCGCCGGTGTTGCGAAGTCCATGTCGGCCACCCAGAAAGGCAACAGGTCCCGGCAACCGAACAATTTCTGGTTGTCATCCCACTTGTAGGAATCAGTACCCCGCCGGTCAATCTGACGGTCAAAATTCATATCCATGCATAAAGTCCTGCGGTGAGCGCTGCAATAACCAGCGCATAAGGTAATTGGGTGACAACGTGATCGATGTGGTCGCTGCCGGCACCAACCGACGACAGCACCGTGGTATCCGATACGGGTGAGGCATGATCACCGAAGATGCCGCCGCCGGCGACTGCCGCCACGGTCTGGTAGACCAGCGGTTCGATCTGGCCGCCGGTGAACTCGAAGGCGACCGGCAGCGCGACCGGCACCATCATCGCGTACGCCCCCCATGACGTACCCGTTGAGAAAGATATCGATGCTGTCAAAATAAAAATTATTAAAACCAATGAATTAGGCGATAAATCTGAAGTAAATTGATCGATAATGAACTGGCCGGCACCGAGTGAGGTCGTCACGGCATTCAACGCGTAGGCGAGCGACACGATCAACAGCGCCTCCATCACGCTCCTGGTACCGGCGACGATAACGTCGGCGACCTCCGACAGATTGGCAAAGCTGCCGCGGATGCCCAGGACGAGGAAAAGCCAGCTTGTGGCCAGCATGAACGCTTCAACGATCTTGACCGAGCCGAGCTGGATCAGCGTCCACGCGCCAACACCGATAAGCAGCAATACCGGCATCAATAATTCCAGGATCAGCGATGCCTCTCGCTCCTCGGCAACGTCCAGGTCCTCTTCGACGTCCGCAGTGACCAGCGGCTTCGCGCCCGGCCGAATCAGTGCACCGGTCCGGGCTGCGCGATGCTCCGCTTTGCGCATCGGACCGAAGTCGGGTACCAAACCGGCGGCAATCAACAGCGTGAATACCAGCATCAGCATGGGATAGAAGTTGTATTTAATCGCGCCGATGAAGACAGCCAGTCCCTGGTCGGCCGACTCAATCGGCGCGCCCTGCACCGCTATCAGGCTTGCAATGTAGGCGCCCCAGGCAGTAAACGGGACGAGAATGCAAACCGATGCCGTCGTTGCATCAAGGATAAATGCCAGCTTCTCGCGCGGGATCTTTGCGCGATCCGACATCGGGCGCATGACAGCGCCGGTTAACAGTGGGCTGAAATAGTCGTCGACGATGACGAAGCCCATGCCCCAGGCAGAAATCTCGACGCTTCGACGCTGTCCGGCTTCCGACAGGAATTTCTTCGCCAGCGCTGCCAGTACGCCGGCTCGCTTGAACAATTCGAACAGGATACCAATCAACACAACAATCTGGCAGATCCAGATGAAATCAGCATTACCGAGGGATGACTGGAACAACTCGTTCAAGCCAACGCCAGGCGCACTGCCCAGCATCAGTGTTCCGGAGAACGTGCCAAAGAGCATCGCGATGAGCGCGGAGCGGGTAACAAACGCCAATACAAGGGTTGCCACGAGTGGCAGCAGCGACATTATTCCCCAACCTGCATCCGGCATGAATCCTGGTTCCTCTATTCCCGACGGTCGCTACGATGCGTGTTTTGACCCGGGAATACAACGCTCTGCCCTGCCCGCCCCGTATGACTTGCAATGGCGAACCAAGACTTGGAGACTGCGATTGTCGAACAAGAGGACAGGCAGACGCCTGCTATCCCCGGGGGATCGCCGATGAGAAACAACCTTGCCGCCGCAACGCTGGCGTTTGCCCTTTGCGTGCTTAACGGAGCGAACATCATGGCCGCAGAAACCAACCGCTACATCCGATATACGCTGGACGGAAACACCAGCTATGGCATCGAAGACGGTGCCACGATCAGGCAACTGGACGGCGCTCCCTGGCATGGCGGTGCCGAGACCGGTAAAACGGTCTCGGCCGATGAGGTAACACGACTGGCACCGGTGGAGCCCTCAAAAGTCATCGCCGTCGGCTACAACTACATCAGCCACCGGGAGGAGATGACTCACGAAGAATCGCGGCCAATTCCGGTGCACCCACCCTTGTTTCTTAAATTGCCGACATCATTGACCGGCCCCGACACAAACGTCGTCTACCCACCAGACGCTACCGACCTCCATTTCGAAGGTGAACTCGTCATCGTAATGGGCAGGACGGCCAGCAAGATAGCTGCAGATGATGCGCCCGACTACATTTTTGGCGTCACGGCCGGTAACGATGTCAGCGAACGCGCATGGCAGGCAAATGACTTGCAGTGGCTGCGCGCCAAAGCCAGCGACACCTTCGGGCCGATCGGGCCGGCGGTTGTAACCGGCCTGAACTATCTGGACCTGCGTGTGCAGACTCGCCTGAATGGCAAGACCATGCAGGACCAGAGTTCGATCGATCATATTCACGACGTTCACGCCATACTGAGCTTTGTCAGCCAGTACGTGACCCTGCACCCGGGGGATATCATTTATACGGGCACACCGGGCGCAACGGCCGCGATGAAACCAGGCGATGTCGTTGAAATCGAAGTAGAAGGCGTCGGCATTCTTAAGAACCAGGTTGTCGCTGCCGAATAGAAAACAACAGGGGGACACATGGCATCCAGAAAACGACTTGCAGCATTGATCGTTGCTGCCGCACCGGTAATCAGCCTCGCACAGAACAGTGCGCCCAACCCCTACGAAACCATCAAGGGATGGGCTGAACTGCCCGACAATCGCACCTGGGGGTCGACCAGCGCCATCTATCCCACCAACGACGGCCGCCACATCTGGGTCGCCGAACGCTGCGGAACGAACCTGTGTGTTGGCAGCGACGTCGATCCTGTTCTGCTCTACGACCTCGACGGTAACCTGGTCAGGAGCTTCGGATCCGGAATGATTACCTGGCCGCACGGTATGTTCGTGGACGCAGACGACAATGTCTGGATCGCCGACGCTGTTGGCTATGCACCCGTTCCCGAAGGCATTGGCCACACGATCATGAAATTCAGCCCCGAGGGTGAGTTGTTGATGCGTCTCGGCAAGGAAGGCGTCGCGGGTGACGGAACCGATGTCTTCAACAAGCCATCAGACATGCTCGTCGCACCGAATGGCGACATCTTCGTCGCCGACGGACACGATGCCGGCGGCAACAATCGAATCATCAAATTCGACAGCGAAGGCAATTACCTGATGCAGTGGGGCGAGGCCGGCGGCGACCATGGGCAGTTTCGCGATCCACACGCCCTGGCGATGGACTCCGAAGGCAGGCTGTTCGTTGCGGATCGTGGCAACAGTCGCTTGCAGATTTTCAGCCAGGACGGCGAACACATCGCGACCTGGACCCAGTTCGGACGGCCGAGCGGATTGTTCATTGACGAGAACGATATACTCTATTCGGCTGATTCAGAATCCAATGCCCGGCGCAACGGCGGCTGGAAACGTGGTATTCGTATTGGCAGCGCGAAGGACGGTTTCGTCACCGCGTTTATTCCGGATCCTGAACCCGACCAGGACAATTCCGGCACCAGCGGTGCTGAAGGTGTCGCGGTGGACGCCTGGGGCAATATCTATGGTGCAGAAGTCGGCCCCAGGGCGGTCAGGAAGTACGTCAGAAAATAATCCAGCCAGCAAGATACGGGACAGACCGTCTAATGACAGGACGTTTAGTCGTCCGCACCGCGCTTGAACGCCCCCGAATTGCCTCAATATCCAGTCGGTCGAGCCCTGCGGTTATGAAGAACAGGGCTGCATAATTTTGGCTGATAAATGCTAAAATTCGCGTCATAAATTCGCTTGGAGGAGTACCTGATGAACGAACACGTCAATTACCTGGCGCCCGTATCCGAACTGTCTGTTGAAGATCGCTCGAATTTCATATGGAAGTGCTATGCCCACGTAGTCGGCGCAATCCTTGCGTTCGCAGCCGTTGAGGTTTACCTGTTTACCTCGGGAACGGCTGCCGCCATCGCTATTCCGATGCTGAACAACTGGTGGATGGTGCTCGGCGCCTTCATTCTCGGCGGCTGGGGTGCGGCGCACGTTGCACACCGCGTCGAATCAACCACGGCACAGTACGCCGCACTTGCATTTTTTGTCGTTCTCGAAGCGCTGATCTTCGCACCGTTACTGTTCATGGCCTACACGATCGAACCGGGTATGATTGACAGTGCGGCCGGCATCACATTGCTCGGTTGCGCAGGACTGATCGCGACGGTCCAGATTACGAAGAAAGACTTTTCGTTCCTCAGGGGCATGCTGGTCTGGGTAGGCATGCTTGCCATGGTCGCCATCTTCGGCAGCATGATCTTTGGCTTCCAGCTGGGCACCTGGTTCTCGGTTGCCATGATCGGTTTCGCTGGCGCAGCCGTCCTTTACGATACGTCGAACATCATTCACCACTATCCGCAGGACAAGTATGTCGCTGCGTCACTCGAGCTGTTCTCGTCGATCGCGCTGATGTTCTGGTACGTTTTGCAGATGTTCCTGAATCGCGATTAATCTCGCTCAGTATCGAAACATGAAGGGTCGCGACGGAAGTCGCGGCCCTTTTTGGTTTGCACTGGAGATCAATACGCACCGTATCATCCGCGGACCAACGCTTGCCGTAAACGAATTGATCCTTTCTTGTGCCCGACCGTTCAGGTCCTATGCCTGGATGACCTCGACGCCGCCCATGTAAGGCTTCAAAACGTCCGGTACCGCGATACTGCCGTCAGCCTGTTGATAGTTTTCCATCACGGCGATGAGCGCCCTGCCCGCTGCAATACCCGAGCCATT
>CAZVWF010000021.1:13042-34522 GCA_964630795.1 uncultured Woeseia sp.
CTCGGCGTGGCCTGTCAACTCTTCGAGAGCCTCGTCCGATGCATCCGGTTCCACCAGGTGTACGAGCTCGACCTTTTCGAACTGGTGTTGCCTGATCATGCCGCGCGTATCCTTGCCGTATGACCCCGCTTCTGAACGAAAACATGGCGTATGCGCGACGTAACGAATCGGAAGCGCTTTGGCTTCGACGATACTTTCACGCACCAGGTTGGTCACCGGCACCTCGGCGGTCGGGATCAGGTAGAGCGGCGGCTCATCCGTCGTCTTGAATTGATCGTCTTCGAATTTCGGCAGTTGCCCGGTGCCGAACAAAGCGTCTGCATGCACAAGATACGGCACATAAACTTCGGTATAACCATGTTCAGCCGTATGGGTATCCAGCATGAACTGGATCAATGCGCGCTGCATACGGGCCAGCGGCCCCTGCATCGTCGCAAAGCGCGATCCGGAGATCTTCGCAGCGGCGTCGAAATCAAGCATGTCGAGTGCCTCACCGAGGTCCACGTGATCCCTGGGCTCGAAATCGAAAGCCCCCGGCTCCCCCCAGGTCTTCACCTCTGCATTGTCGGCTTCGTCAGCGCCCGTCGGAACATCGTCATGCAGCATATTGGGCAGGCCGAGTTCGACGTCACTCAACGCTGACTGCACGGTCTGCAATTCGGCATCCGCCGCGTCCAGCCTGGCTCCGAGGTCCTCGACGGCCGTCAGCAAGGGCGCGATGTCTTCACCGGCCGCCTTTGCCTTGCCGATGCCTTTAGCACTTGAATTGCGTTCTGCACGCAGTTTTTCGACGTCGACCTGCAATGACTTGCGGCGTTCCTCGAGTTCACCGTAGGAGGCCGCATCGAACTCAAAGTTGCGACGGGCAAGATTGGCCGCGACGTCGGCGGCTGCAGTTCTGAGGAGTTTCGGATCGATCATTGTCTAGTCTTTATGCTGCGCATTTTTCCTGGCGATGTCGGCCAGTTTTTCACGGATCTTGAGCTCGAGTCCGCGCGGCACGGGATGATAATACTTAACCGGCGGCATGTCCTCGGGAAAATAGTTTTCGCCGATCGCGACAGCATCCTCCTCCTCATGGGCGTAGCGATAATCTTCACCGTAGCCGAGTTCTTTCATCAACCGGGTCGGCGCATTTCTCAGGTGCATTGGCACCTCGGCAGTGCCGTATTTTTCAGCATCCGAGGCAGCGGCCCTGGCGGCTTTGTAGACAGCATTGCTCTTCGCCGCGCAGGCAAGAAAGACGGTGGCCTGCGCAATCGCGAGCTCGCCTTCCGGGCTGCCAAGCCGCTCATAGGTTTCGGCTGCGTCCAGACAGAGTCGAAGCGCCCGCGGATCGGCGTTGCCTATGTCTTCCGATGCCACCCTTATCAGGCGCCGCGCGACATAGAGCGGATCACAGCCACCGTCCAGCATCCGCATCAGCCAGTAAAGCGATGCATCCGGATCGGATCCGCGGATCGATTTGTGAAGCGCCGAAATCTGGTCGTAAAAATACTCGCCTTGCTTGTCGAAGCGTCGCCGGCTGCCTTGAGCTACTTCCCTGGCGACCGCTTCGGTAACGGTGAGCACCTCGTCGCCGGTTTCTGCGAGATCCGCTGCCAACTCCAGCAGATTGAGTGCGCGACGCGCATCCCCGTCGGCTGCCATGACAATAAGCTCAAGGGCCGCCTCCACGGCAACGATGGAAAGACCACCGAGTCCGGTTTGCTCGGTGAGCGCACGCTGCAAAACACCAACAAGATCATCGTGTGCCAGGGCCTTCAGCACATAGACCCGCGCCCGGGAAAGTAATGCGTTATTCAGTTCAAAAGACGGATTTTCGGTCGTGGCGCCGACAAACGTCAGGGTCCCGTCCTCGACATACGGCAGAAAAGCATCCTGCTGCGATTTGTTGAATCGATGAACCTCGTCCAGGAACAAGACGGTTGGTCGCCCGTAAGCCTCGCGATACTGCTCCGCTTCCTGCACTGCCGCACGAACGTCCTTGATACCCGCCATCACCGCAGATAGCGCAATGAAATGTGCGTCGGTCTTACTGGCAATCATGCGCGCCAGGGTGGTCTTGCCGGTGCCTGGTGGCCCCCAGAAGATCATTGAATGCGTACGCCCCTGGTCGATAGCTTCGCGCAGGGGCTTGCCCGGCCCGAGAAGGTGCTCCTGGCCGAAAAACCCGTCGAGGGAATCCGGGCGCACACGATCCGCCAGCGGGCGACTCGCGTCGTTGCCGGGCGCTGCTTCTGTCAGGTCTTGTGCGAAAAGATCAGCCAATTGCCAATAGTAGCACTCAGAGATCGTCTGCCGGCAGGGCCACCGGCTCGCCGACGACATCGACGCCATCGGGCGGCGAAAAGTCGAACGCCGCTGCATCGACAGCTTCATTGAACGCCACGTCGACCAACGCGATCAGTGTTGTTTGCTCAAGATTGTCGCCGAAGAGCATGCGCGTCAGCACACCATCGGTAAATCCGAGCTCCACTTTATAGAAGCCGCTCTCGGTATCTTTGGGTCGCAGCATCACCCAATGCGTGCCGCGATCCTCGAAACTGCCGATGTAATTGAAGTCCTCGAGCACATCGGTGGATCCTCCGAGTAACATGGCTGGCGTGCTTCCCAGCGCGTCCGCCTGCGCCTTGACGGTGACCTGCTCGAGATCGACGTCATAACTCCACACGTTCAGTCCGTCAGCGACCAGGAGCTGCTCGTAGGGTTCGGCATAGGACCAACGAAATTGCCCCGGACGGCGAATAGCCAGCGTGCCTGACGATTCTTCAAGCACATTATTATCGGCATCTATCAACTCCTGTTCGAACCGTCCGGATAATGTCGCGACGTTTTTCAGGAAGTCATCGATCAGGTCCTGGCCGATGTCCCTGACTTCCTGGGCAGCGGCCGCCCCGCCGGTGAGCAGGAGAATTCCGGCACTGACCAACCCGAAGCTTCGTCGCCGCACCGGATTACTCTTTCGCCGGTAGCGGCAAAAGGATTTCCCGCGAGCCATTCGGCTGCAGGGGCCCGACCAGACCGGCCTGTTCCATCGACTCGACCATGCGCGCCGCGCGGTTATAACCGATTTTCAAACGTCGCTGCACGCCGGATATGGACGCTTTGCGAGTGTCCATGACAACCTGCACCGCCTGGTCGTACAAGGGGTCCTGTTCCGCATCGATATCATCACCGGGCAAGGTCTCCAGGCCAGTCAGTCCTGGCGTTGGATTCACTGGCGCCTCGATGATTTCCTCGATGTACCGCGGTTGCGCCCCCTTCTTGAGATTGCGGACAACTGCATGCACCTCGTGATCCGCAACAAAGGCGCCGTGGACACGGGTCGGCAATGACGTTCCAGGTGGCAGGTACAGCATGTCGCCATGACCGAGCAGATTTTCAGCGCCCATCTGATCGAGAATGGTGCGCGAATCCACCTTCGCCGAAACCTGGAAAGCGATGCGGCTCGGAATATTGGCCTTGATCAGGCCGGTGATGACATCCACCGATGGTCGCTGCGTGGCCAGCAACATGTGCACGCCGGAGGCACGCGCTTTCTGTGCCAGCCTGGCAATCAGTTCCTCTACTTTCTTGCCGACAATCATCATCATGTCGGCAAGTTCGTCGATAATAATCACGATAAACGGCAGCGGTGTAAGCGTCGGATGCTCCACCGGTTTTTCCGGGTCCTCGAGCTCCGGCGGTTTCCAGGTCGGGTCCGGTATCGGTTCGCCCGCAGCGATCGCGTCTTTCACTTTGCGGTTGTAGCCGCCAATGTTCCGCACACCGAGTGCCGCCATCAGGCGATAACGCCGGTCCATTTCCCCGACACACCAGCGCAGCGCGTTCGCCGCTTCCTTCATGTCGGTGACCACCGGCGTCAGCAAATGCGGAATACCTTCGTAAACCGACAACTCCAGCATTTTCGGGTCAACCATGATCAGGCGAACATGCTCGGGCTGTGCCTTGTATAGCAGGCTCAGTACCATCGCATTGATAGCCACCGACTTGCCGGACCCCGTCGTACCGGCAATCAACAAGTGCGGCATTCTCGACAGGTCGGCAACGACCGAATTACCGGAAATATCCTTACCAAGCGCAAGCGTAAGCGGTGAGGCCAGCTCGTCGTAGGCCTTACTCTTCAGAATTTCGCCGAGCGTTACCAGTTCACGATTCTCGTTGGGAATCTCGAGGCCGATAAACGACTTGCCCGGGATGACCTCGACCACGCGAACGCTCACGACGGACAGGGACCGCGCAAGATCTTTGGCCAGGTTTACGATCTGGCTGACTTTGACGCCCGGAGCGGGATCGAGCTCGAAACGCGTAATGATCGGACCGGGTGATACCGAAACCACCTCGACCTCGATACCGAAGTCACGCAACTTGAGTTCGACCAGCCGTGACATGGCCTCGAGCGACTCCTCCGAGTAGCCGCTTGTGCTCGGGGCCGGGTCATCCAGCAGGGACAAAGGCGGCAATTCGCCCGCCGATGATGGGTCGAACAAGGGGACCTGGCGTTCCTTTTCCGCACGGGCACTCGGCTCCAGTGTTGCCATCGTCGGCTCGATTTTGGGCGGCGTCCGCCCCTCCGTGCGCTTTTTTTCCTTCGCGAAAACGTCCTGGCGCAGCGCAAGCTGGCGCTTGCCCTCCGCCTTGTCGCGCCACTCACCAATCTTGACCTGTGCTTTCTCGTAGCCGACGAGACACCAGTGCCCCAGGCGATCCATGACCGTAAGCCAGGAGATCCCAAGAAACACGGAGATCGCGGCGATCCAAAGGAAGAACAAAAAGACACTCGCCCCCAGCAGCTTCATGAGTGTCGCGAGGTTGGCCCCCACAATCTGCCCTACGATTCCGCCTGCCGTCTCGTTAAAGCCCACCGGTGAGAAATGCAGGGTCGCAAGACCACAGCTGGTCAGCAGCACCACCAGGAAACCGATAAAACGTAACGTAAAATCGGCGCGGGTGAAGGCCTCGCGGGCCTTGTGTTCCCGGAAGATCATCCAGCCGAAGTAAAAGACCATCACCGTGAACAGGTACGCAGGCCGCCCGAACAGGTTAAAAAGAAGATCCGCAATTAGCGCGCCAATGCGTCCGACGCCGTTGTTGATCTCGGCACTGCTGCCGGCCTGGCTGAAGCCCGGGTCCGCCGGATCGTAAGTAAACAGCGCGAACCACAGGATCAGCGAAAAGGCGATGAACACCCAAAGTGCACCCTCGCGAACTGTTCTCGCGACCTGGTCCGATAACTTCGACGACGATTTTTGCGACTGCCTGGCTCTGGCCATATTAATGTAGTCTGAGATAAATTTGCTTTAACTCGCTGATTCTAATACATAACCTAACGAGAAGTATTGTCAATTTGAGGCCACAGGCACCCCCTGCAGTTTCATCATCCCTGCAGCCGTCGGACCGCCTACGCTGCCCCAATCGAATCAATGCCCAAACTCAATCGACCCTTTACGGGTGTCACAATTTTTCCCTACACTTGCTTGCCGGCACCCGCTTGATGGCACTTGCCCAGACCTTGAATGCGAACCTGGTGATCGCATTTCCCTGGTTTGAACCTGTGAACTCAATTGGCCTGCCCGGCGAAGTTCATTTACGGAAAAACCTGTAAGGCAAATTATACATGAGCGATTCGAAACATTGCCGCGTTCTTATACTCGGCTCCGGCCCTGCGGGCTACGCGGCCGGCGTCTATGCAGCGCGCGCCAACCTGGAACCGGCCATTATTTCGGGCGTGGAGCAAGGCGGTCAACTGATGACCACAACGGACGTGGACAACTGGCCCGGCGATGCAGAAGGGCTGCAAGGCCCCGAATTGATGGATCGCATGTTGAAGCATGTCGAGCGATATAACGTTGAAGTAAACAACGACCACATTCATACCGCTGAAGTCTCATCACGGCCATTCACGTTGACCGGCGACTACGGAACTTATACCTGCGATGCGCTGATCATCGCAACCGGGGCCACCGCCATGTACTTGGGGCTACCTTCCGAAGAAGCGTACAAAGGTCGCGGCGTGTCGGCCTGTGCAACCTGCGACGGCTTTTTCTACCGCGGCAAGGAAGTTGCCGTCGTCGGTGGCGGTAATACCGCCGTCGAAGAGGCGCTGTATCTCAGTAACATCGCCTCGAAAGTCACGCTCGTCCACCGGCGCGATGCATTGCGTGCCGAAAAAATCCTGCAGGACCATCTGCTCCAGAAAGCGGAAGACGGCAATGTCGACATTCGCTGGGACAGTGTTGTCGACGAAGTCCTAGGTGACGATGCCGGCGTGACGGGACTTCGCATCCGCAGCACACTGGATGAAGACCGAACCACGGACCTGGATCTCGAAGGTGTATTCATCGCGATCGGTCATAGCCCGAACACCGGCCTGTTCGACGGTCAGTTGGACATGAAGAACGGCTACATTATCGTCAGGACCGGCCTGTCGGGTGATGCAACGGCGACCAGCGTGCCCGGCGTTTTTGCGGCCGGCGACGTCGCAGACCAGGTTTATCGCCAGGCGATAACATCGGCCGGGGCCGGCTGTATGGCGGCACTGGACGCCGAAAAATACCTGGACGCCGAAATGGCTGAAAAGGAAAGCAGCGACGCCGCGGCATGACCGGCTCCCGAGGCCATGCAAGCTAGAATCGCCGACAGCATCGGCGATTTCGACACGCTGGCGTGGAATTCCCTTGCCGGGCCTGACTACCCTTTTCTCAGCCACGAATTCCTGCTGGCCGCCGAGCGGTCCGGCAGTGCGTCAGCAGAGTCAGGCTGGACGCCCCGCCACATTGGCCTCTATGACAAGGACAGGCTGATCGCTGCCTTGCCACTGTACGAAAAGACGCATTCCTGGGGCGAATTCGTATTCGACTGGAGCTGGGCACACGCCTACGAAAAGGCAGGCCTCAATTATTACCCGAAACTGATATCGGCTGTCCCGTTTACGCCAGCCGCCAGCAAACGATTACTGGCGACCAATGAAGACCAGAAGGCACGATTGCTCGACGAAGCGAGAACCCTGATGGCCGACACCGGTTGTTCGTCCTTGCACATCCTGTTTCCCGAAGATTCGGAAATAGAAACACTCGAGTCCGCCGGTTTCAAAATCCGCAAAGATTGTCAGTTTCATTGGCATAACCGCGGCTACCGGGATTTCGATGATTTTATCTCGACTTTCAGCTCGGCGAAGCGCAAGAAGGTTCGCCGTGAGCGGCGGCGTGTCACCGAACAGGGCATACGATTCCGACACCTGAGGGGCGGTGAAGCCGATGCGGCAGTATGGAAGGATGTTTATGAGTTAATCAGCATCACGTTTCTGCGGCGCGGGTCACTCCCCTACTTCAGCCGGGAATTTTTCGAGGAAGTTTCCCAACGCATGCCGGACAACCTGCTGCTCGTCATCGCAGAAAAGAACCGCCTGCCCATCGCCGCTGCGGTCTTCTACGACATCGACGATGCGCTTTACGGTCGATACTGGGGCGCCGACGCGCATTACAATTCCCTGCATTTCGAAACCTGTTACTACCAGGGCATCGACCATTGCATTGCACACAAAAGACAGCGATTCGAACCGGGGACACAAGGGGAACACAAAATCAGCAGAGGATTTGTACCGGTGAATACGTGGTCGGCACACTGGCTCAAACGCCCCGAGTTTTTCTCTGCTGTTGAGCGGTATCTTCAGGAGGAAGGTCGACACATCGATCACTACGTCGATGCCGTCAACGCTCACAGCCCCTACAAGCGCGAGCAGGCCCCGTGAGATCGCCGCAAATCAGCTGGATCAGTGCGGATGATCCGCCGGATTCTTTTCCGGACATTGAGCGTGCGTTCGATGTGCCTGACGGATTGCTCGCAGCGGGTGGCGACCTGTCGACTGCACGACTGCTGTATGCGTACTCGCACGGTATCTTCCCCTGGTACAGTGACGGGCAACCGATTCTCTGGTGGTCGCCCAATCCACGCTGCGTTATTTATCCGGATCGATTACATATCTCGCGCAGACTCAAGCGCTCGCTCCGAAACAGCACGCTGGAAGTCAGCTTCAACCAGGCATTCGAATCGGTGGTCGACGCTTGTGCGGAAGACCGACCTGGCCAGGAGGGCACCTGGATTACGGCCGAAATGCGCGATGCCTACCTGCGTTTGCACGAAGGCAGCTGGGCGCATTCCACAGAGATCTGGCATGGCGAGCGACTGGTCGGCGGGCTTTATGGCCTGGCTATCGGCAAAGTATTTTTTGGCGAATCCATGTTCAGCGCCGAAACCAATGGCTCAAAAGCCGCACTGATCGCGCTGACCTCAGTGTTGCTCGATAACAACATTCGCTTACTGGACTGCCAGGTCGAGTCACCCCATCTCCGCAGCATGGGTGCCGACATGATCCCGAGATCCCGGTTTGCCGATAAACTGCGCCGCTCATGTGGCAGGCTGGATTCCTTCGCCAATTGGCCGGACGAGCGGTCCGGGATCGGCCAGTTCCAACTCTGATTCCCGCGTCATCCATTGCATTCAGCGGCCTGTTTCTGCACAATTCGGCACCTCTAAAGAACCGGAGCACCGGGGAAATTGGCTAAAGAAGAAGCCCTGCAGATGGAAGGCGTTGTGACTGAAACGCTACCCAACACGACCTTTCGCGTCGAGCTGGAAAATGGTCACGTTGTGATTGCACATATCTCCGGCAAGATGCGCAAACACTACATCCGGATCCTGACGGGTGACTCCGTAACAGTGGAACTCACTCCCTACGATCTCAGTAAAGGCCGGATCGTCTATCGCGGCCGTACCTGACCCATCCCGCAGCAGGATGCGGCTTGAATGCCGACGCGTCGTGCGCATGCATTTCCACTGACATTCTGCTTGCCAGGACAGGATTCAGCCTGGATCGGGAGCGCCTGGCGGACAAGGTTTTGGACGGATGAATCGTCGCGACTAATCTTCGGGCAGGTGGGCCAGCTCTTTGGTCACCGGTTCGGCATTCAAGACCAGCATATCGTCCTCTCCCACCGTTATTCTGACGTGGCCGCCCTCGGCGAGGCTGCCAAATAACAGTTCTTCTGCCAATGGCCGCTTGATGTGCTCCTGGATGATGCGTGCCATCGGCCTTGCGCCCATCTTCGGGTCGTAGCCGCGCGCCGCGATCCAGTTGCGCGCCGCATCGTCCAGCTCCAGCGTGACACCGTTGCTGTCGAGCTTGCCTTCCAGTTCAACAACCAGTTTATCGACAACGCGTTTGATCGAGTGCGCGTCAAGCGCTGCAAACTGAATAATGGCATCCAGGCGATTGCGGAACTCCGGCGAAAACTGCTTTTTGATGATCGCCATGCCATCGCTGCTATGGTCCTGCGGTGTAAAGCCGATGGACGCCCGGCTCATTTCCTGCGCACCCGCGTTCGTGGTCATGACCAGCACAACGTTGCGGAAATCCGCTTTGCGACCGTTGTTGTCGGGCAGCGTGCCGTGATCCATGACCTGCAACAGCAGGTTGAACACTTCCGGGTGCGCCTTTTCGATTTCATCCAGCAATACGACCGCATGCGGATGCTTCGTTATCGCCTCGGTAAGCAGGCCACCCTGGTCGAATCCGACGTATCCGGGCGGTGCGCCAATCAGGCGCGACACGGTATGTCGCTCCATGTATTCGGACATGTCGAAGCGGATCAGCTCGACACCCATGACCATGGCCAGCTGGCGCGTCACCTCGGTCTTGCCGACGCCCGTCGGCCCGGCGAACAGGAATGAGCCAACCGGCTTCTCGTCTTCGTTAAGCCCGGACCTGGACATCTTGATGGCCGAACTGAGCGCCGTAATCGCCCTGTCCTGGCCGAAGATGGTCAACTTCAGGTCGCGCTCCAGGGTCTGGAGCACATCCTTGTCCGACGCAGAGACACTCTTCGGCGGAATTCGCGCCATCTTGGCAACGACGTTTTCCACCATCTCTACAGTCACGCGGTCGCCCTGCTTTTCGACCGGCTGGAGTCGCAGATTTGCCCCGGCCTCATCGATCACATCGATCGCCTTGTCCGGCAGTCGCCGGTCATTGATGTGTTTGGCGGCAAGTTCCGCCGCCGCTTCCAGCGCCTCGACGTCATAGGTGACGGCGTGATGCTCCTCAAAGCGGGTCTTCAACCCACGGAGAATGTCGATCGTTTCCTCGAGGCTCGGTTCGGGCACATCGATCTTCTGGAACCGTCGCGCCAGGGCATGATCTTTCTCGAAGACGCCCCGGTATTCCGCATATGTGGTCGAACCGATGCAGCGGATCTCACCATTGGCCAGGACCGGCTTAATCAGGTTCGAGGCATCCATCACGCCACCGGATGCCGCTCCGGCGCCGATAACCGTATGGATTTCATCAATGAAAAGGATTGCGCCCGGGTCTTCACGCACCTCGCGTATTACCGCTTTCAGGCGTTTTTCGAAGTCGCCGCGATACTTCGTTCCCGCGATCAGGGTGCCCATATCGAGGGCATAGATGGTCGCGTCGCAGAGCACCTCGGGAACGCGCTCTTCCGTGATCATCCGTGCCAATCCTTCGGCCAGTGCCGTTTTGCCGACACCCGCATCGCCCACGTAGAGCGGATTATTTTTCCGGCGACGGCACAGAATCTGGACCGTGCGTTCAATCTCGATGTCGCGACCGATCAGCGGATCGATCTTGCCTTCCACCGCACGCTGATTGAGATTCGTTGCATATTTTTCGAGCGCCGACGCACCGGACTCGCCTTCGGTATCAACCGTCGGGTCCTGATCTTCATCGCCACCCTCGCCGGACACCTGCGGCATGCCGTGCGAGATGTAGTTGACGACGTCCAGCCTGGTAATGTCCTGCATGCCGAGGAAATAAACGGCCTGGGATTGTTTCTCACTGAAAATCGCGACCAGGACGTTGGCGCCGGTCACTTCCTTCTTGCCACTGGACTGCACGTGGTAAACGGCACGCTGCAGGACACGCTGAAAACCGAGCGTGGGCTGCACATCACCTTCGTCGTCTATGGGCATCAATGGCGTAGCTTCATCAATGAACTCAATCAGTTGTCGCCGAAGCTGGCCAATGTCCGAGTCACAGGACTTGAGGATTTCGTGCACCTTCGGAATATCCAGAAGCGCGAGCAACAAGTGCTCGACCGTCATGAACTCATGACGTCGTTCGCGCGCATTCTGAAACGCTTCGTTCAGGCAAATTTCGAGTTCACTGGAAAGCATCGAATCGCGCTCCGTTTACGATTCTTCCATCGTACAAAGCAGCGGGTGTTGCTGCTGTTGCGCGATGCTCGTGACCTGGGCCACCTTGGTTTCGGCGATTTCATAACTGAAAACGCCACAAATCCCCTTGCCCCGGGTATGTACCTCGAGCATAACCCGCGTTGCCTTGTTTCGCTCCATACCGAAAACCGTCTCGAGCACCTCCACGACGAATTCCATCGGCGTGAAAACGTCCTAGATCACCAAGACCCGGTAAATGGGCGGCCGCTTGACCCTGGGCTCTGCCTCCTTGACGGCAACATCGAGGTCATCAAAGGCCGGGGTTTCTGAGTTCCGTTCGGACATAGTGTATTCGACAAATATTCCGGTGTGATTACGTCAATTGGAAGGGCCATTATATATGGGCTGTTGCCGCCAAACTAAAGTCCTGCGCAAGACAAAATCCGGTTTAATCGGCGACCTTGCCGGCAGGGTTAATCCAATGGGCAGATAAAACCGGTATCTGCCTGCCAACTATAGGATTTTTTTGGCTTTTTACTTGTTGTAGGCGGTCCTAAGACCTTATTATCCGTTTCGGGCGTTTAAGTGTGTATGTGCCGGGTTTGCTTGGTCCCGGGTGGGCAACGTACGCGAGGGTCTACCGAAGATGACAATCGACGCGAAATGGTCAGATTTCAGCGGCCTCGATGCTGAGCGCGTGCTATCGGCCATGAATAATGCGCTGCCCCGCTGGGTCGCATTGCTGCTGGTCATCGGTATCGCGTGGCAGCTCGCCCAGGTTACCTGGATGCTGATGCCGGGCTCGGAGGCCGGCGACCGGATCAACACGCCGCCCGCACAGATCAGCCGCACGACACCGGCTACCGCAGCTGTCAACATACAGAACATCGCAAACGCACATCTTTTCGGCGAGGCCGACCCCGAGGAAGTGGTCGCGCCTCCGCAGGAAATCATCGAAAACTTCGAAAACCTCGCTGAGACCCGCCTGAACCTCTCGTTGAAAGGCACGATCGCATCGGCCGACCAGGGCGCATCGATCGCGATCATTGCCGATGCCGGAAACGAGGAAAAGATCTACCTTGTTCGCGACACGGTCGCCCCGGGAACCACCCTGCATGCGATCTATGCCGATCGCGTGGTTTTGAATCGTGGCGGTATCCTCGAGGTATTGAAGCTTCCGAAGGAGTCCCCCTCGGGAAGCGCTGCCATTCGCCGCAATACGACCACCGTCAGAAGGACCGCGACCGCCAATTCGCGAAGCATTCAAAATGTCGTCACCCAAAACGTAACCCGGCTGGCAGACGTCATTCGCCCGACGCCCTACTACGTCTCCGGCCAGATGCAGGGTTATCGGGTATACCCGGGACGCGACCGCAACCAGTTTGCGGCATTGGGTTTGCGCCCCGGCGACCTGATCAAGGACATCGACGGCGCTGCACTTACCAATCCGCAACAAGCAACACAGATCTTCCAGGGCCTCGGCGAGAAGGACCAGGTTTCCGTTACCGTCGAACGAAACGGCCAACCGGAGACACTGGTGCTGCGTACCAGCCAGCTCGAACTCGATAACAGTCAATGAAGGATTCCGAACCTGTGCACATTCAACGAGCAACCTACATGCGACGCCTGACACTGGTATCGACTCTTTTGCTTTTTGTGCTGCCGCTGGCGAAAGCGCAGGAACTGACAATCACGCCGAACTATCGCGACGCTGACATTCGGCAGATTATCGAGGCTGTCGGCGAGGTAACCGGGCGTAACTTCATCGTAGACCCGCGAATCACGGCCAAAGTGACGATGCTTTCCAGCACGCCAATGTCGCCGGACGCATTCTACGAGGCCTTCCTGTCGATATTGCAGGTCAATGGTTATGTCGCGATGACTACCGGCAACATCGTTAAAATCGTGCCCGATGCAACAGCACGTCAGTATGCCGGGTTATTGAACACAGACGGTGCTGCTGCCGATGACATCGTGACCCAGGTCGTCCAGGTACAAAATGTCGGTGCCGCCCAACTTGTACCCATCCTGCGCCCGCTCATCCCGCAGTACGGTCATCTCGCCGCGCATCCCGGCTCCAATATGCTCATCGTTTCGGACCGGGCGTCCAATGTTGACCGTATGCTGCGAATCATTCGCCGGATCGACCAGTCGAATGACGATGAAATCGAAGTCGTAAGACTTGAACACGCGTCGGCCGCCGAAGTCGTTCGTGTTCTGACAACGTTGACCCAGGCGCCACGAGCAGACGGTGCCCCGGTGTCACTGTCCCTCGTTTCAGATGCACGCACCAACAGCGTACTGGTCGGTGGTGATAAATCAGAGCGCTTGCGGTTGCGCGCGTTGATCGCACACCTGGACACCCCGCTCGAAGACGGCGGTGACACACAGGTTCGCTACCTGCGCTACGCCGACGCTGAAGAATTGTCGACCAAGCTGCAACAACATTTCGCACAGCAAGCGGCGGTCGATACCATGGCGCCATCGGCAAACTCGGCGCAAAATGTCAGCGTCTGGGCGGACACGCAGACCAATGCGATAGTCGTCAATGCCCCGCCGAAGGTCATGCGCTCGCTGATGAGCATTGTTGACAAACTCGACATCCGTCGCGCCCAGGTCCTGGTTGAGGCCATCATTGTCGAGGTGATTGCCGACAAGACATCCGAGCTTGGTGTTACCTGGGCTGGCGATGACAGCAGCAGCAACAATCCGATCGCGCTCACCAATTTCCCGTCAGCGGGGCCCGGCGTTGCACAACTCGGCGCAGCGCTCGGTGCCGATGACGGTGCCATTGTTGACCCGAGCGCGTTGATTGGTGAAGGCATCACCATCGGTGTTGGCCGACTATCCGACAGCGGCGTCAGTTTTGCCGGCATTCTCAATGCCTTGCAGGGCAATGCCGACACCAACATCATTTCCACGCCGACACTGGTGACGACAGACAACGAAGAAGCCAGCCTGAACGTGGGCCAGGAAGTCCCCTTCGTAACCGGTTCTTTTTCCAATACCGGGGGCACCGTGGGGTCTGTGAACCCATTCCAGACGATTCAGCGTGAGCAGGTTGGCGTCAAACTGACGATCACACCTCAGATCAACGAAGGCGGCGACGCGCTGTTGCTGAAGATTTCACAAGAGATTTCTAACATAGCCTCATCGGCGGCCGGTGCGGTCGACCTGATTACGAATGAAAGGATTATCGAGACCACGGTCATCGTCGAAGACGGCGAGATCCTCGTTCTCGGTGGACTCCTGGAAGACACCCTTCGTGAATCCGAACAACGGGTGCCCATTCTCGGCAGCATACCGATATTGGGCGCATTATTCCGAACCCAGAAGTCTGATGTCGTCAAAACCAACCTGATGGTTTTCATTCGGCCGAAGATCCTGCGCGACACCGCGCAAACGCGTTTCGAAACAAACACGAAGTACAATCAGATTAGCGAAGCGCTGGAAGGAAACAGTCCGAGGCTGATGCCTGGCGCCGGACGACCGTCGCTGCCGCCGATCGAGACCTATCAGAATCCCCAGGACAACACGACCGACAACCAGTAAGCGGAACGCCGGCAAATGGAAGGATCTTCAGAAATTGCTCTTGAAACCGGGGATGACACGGCGGAAGAATTAACACTGGCAGAAGAACCGGTCGCAGATCAGGCCGTTGGTCGTGCGCTACCGTTTTCGTTCGCCAAACGCCACGGCATTCTGATTCGGGACTTTGATGATGGTGTCGCCAACGCCGTCTATCGTACCGGCGCATCGCCGCTCAGCCTGGCTGAAGCCCGTCGCTTCGTCGGCGTCCCGCTCAATCTGACCCGCGTTACCGCAGAAGCCTTTGACGGCATGCTGCAACAGACATACGAGCAAGGCAGCCAGATGGCGATGCAGATGGTCGGCGATCTCGACGAACATACCGATCTGCTTCAGGTCGCACAGGAACTGCCAGAACCGTCAGACCTGCTGGAGAGTGATGACGATGCGCCAATCATTCGTTTCATCAATGCCGTTCTGACGGAAGCGGTCAAGGAAAACGCTTCGGACGTCCACATCGAACCCTATGAAAATCGATTGGGTGTTCGTTTCCGCATCGATGGCGTCCTGCAGGAAGTACTGCAAACCCGCCGAGCACTGGCACCGCTGGTCGTCTCACGCATCAAGGTCATGTCCAAACTCGACATTGCCGAAAAACGCTTGCCGCAGGATGGTCGCATCTCGCTCAAGATTGCCGGCCGCGCTGTCGATGTCCGTGTCTCCACCATGCCTTCAGGTCACGGTGAGCGTGTCGTCCTCCGACTACTGGATAAACAGGCTGGTCGACTTGATCTCAACTCGCTCGGCATGGATCCCCAATCGCAGACGATGATGGATGAGTTAATCCACAAGCCGCACGGCATCATCCTGGTCACGGGTCCGACCGGCTCCGGCAAGACGACCACGTTATACGCCGCGCTCGAACGCATCAACGACAACAGCCGCAACATCATGACGGTCGAAGATCCTATTGAGTATTTCATTGACGGCATTGGCCAGACCCAGGTCAACACCAAGGTCGACATGACCTTTGCGCGCGGATTGCGAGCGATACTGCGACAGGACCCGGATGTTGTCATGGTGGGTGAGATTCGCGATCTCGAAACGGCGGAAATTGCAGTCCAGGCCAGTTTGACCGGTCACCTCGTGCTCTCCACGCTACACACCAATACCGCGGCTGGCGCCGTGACCCGACTGCGCGACATGGGTGTGGAACCCTTCCTCCTCTCATCGAGCCTCATTGGCGTGCTGGCCCAGCGCCTGGTGCGGGTACTCGATGACGATACCAAGGTGCCGTACGAAGCACGGGACTACGAATGTCACACGCTAAAACTCGATCCGGAAGACACGCCTGCGCTGTATCGGCCTGGCGCCGATGATGCAAGCGGCTTTCGAGGACGAACCGGCATCTACGAACTCATCGCGATCGATGACGCCATGCGGACCATGATTCACGATGGCGCCAGCGAGCAAAGTCTGGAGAAATATGCACGTACCCTGACCCCCGGCATTCGTGATGACGGTCGACGACGTGTTCTGGCCGGTGACACAACGCTCGAAGAAGTCCTGCGCGTGACACGCGCCGACTAGACAAAGCAGGATTCCGATATGGGCGCGTTCGAGTTCGTAGCTCTCGACAAAAACGGCAAGGAGTCCAAAGGACTTCTCGAAGGCGACACTGCAAAACACGTTCGCCAGTTGCTACGCGAACGGCAGTTACTACCCGTCAAAGTGTCGGAAGTTGCACAAAAAGAGTCGAAACGGCAAACGAATTTCTCCCTGCGCCGGGGACTTTCTGCCAGCGACCTGGCACTCCTCACCCGGCAGCTGGCGACACTGTCGCAATCCGGGTTGCCACTGGAAGAGGCATTGCTGGCCGTCAGTCAACAGAACGAAAATCCCCGAGCGCAGAGTATTTTGCTGGGCGTGCGCTCACGTGTCATGGAAGGCCATTCGCTGGCCGACGGGCTCGCGGACTTTCCGCAGGCGTTTCCGGAGCTTTACCGGGCCACCGTTGCCGCCGGCGAACAATCCGGGCACCTTGACGGCGTTCTGGAGAGACTTGCTGAGTTCACCGAATCTCGCCAGGTACTTCAACAACAGGTTCGTAATGCCCTGATATACCCGATCACACTGGTTGTCACCGCCGTGTTGATAATCAGCTTCATGCTGGCATACGTCATTCCCATGGTCATCGGCGTCTTTCAGAACTTTGATGCAGAATTGCCGGTACTGACCCGTGCAGTCATCGCATCCAGTGACTTTTTGCGCGGCTACTGGCACGTCACAATCGGTGCCATCATTCTGATCACTTATGGCGTAAAGAAACTCCTTACCAGGGAGGGACCGCGGCGCAACTATCACCGAACGTTGTTACGCCTGCCTGTTGTCGGCAGGCTGACCCGGGGCATCAATACTGCACGCTTCACTCAGACGTTAAGTATCCTGGCTGGCAGCGGCGTTCCAATTCTCGAGTCGCTACGCATTGCCGCACAGGTCGTTGAAAACATCCCGATGCGTGAGGCTGTTGAGGAAGCGGCGCTTCGAATTCGCGAGGGCGGCATGATCAGTCGCTCACTGGCGGCCAGCAAACTCTTTCCACCCATGACGACCCACCTGATCTCCAGCGGAGAGGCCGGCGGTCGTCTTGAAGAGATGCTGGCCCGAGCCGCAGTCAACCAGGAGCGCGAAGTCGACGGACTGATTTCGACTTTGCTGGGCATCATGCAACCGCTCCTGGTGATCGTCATGGCATTCATTGTCCTCCTGATCGTGCTGGCTATTCTCCTGCCGATCTTCGAGATCAATAACCTGATCCGCTAACGTATCGGAGTAATTTCCCATTATTTTCCAGCTATTTGCATCATCTCGACAAATGGCGCCATCTGGTTCTTGCACGCCATTTTCTTTCGCGGTATACAGGCAAAAAGCAATCATGGATGAGTATTCCCCAAGGATGGTTAACAGTCATTTCACAAGGTTAAGTGACACATGAACATAGAAATGGGTGACGTACAGCCTGACGATAAGGACGAGGATCTCGACGAACCTTTGGAAGAGGAACTGGTGGATGAAGCCGTGTTTTCCGAGCCAGAATCTACCGACAATGTCGGAGACGCGTCAGTTGAAATCAATGTGGAACAGCTGATTGCTGATTTCGAGCAATCTGACGATTCGACGTCCTCGCGAAAGCAGGAAGTTCGTCGGCGTCTTGAAGATCTCGCAGAAGAGGGTTCCATGGAAGACACCTATGCGATCGAGTTCGACGAATCCTGAGTCGTTATCGAAAGTCTCTTGATCCCGGCACGAGCTCACCCAGCAGCTCACTGTGATCGAAGAGTTTTCTCGCAATCACGTGTATCACTTTCCCCTCTTTCTGCAGTTCGCCCTGCGCCCCGATCAAGTTCGCATTTAGCAGGACATCGCGCTGTTCTTCCGCGGTCTTTTTCCACACGACCAGGTTGCTGTAACCCGTTTCGTCTTCAAGCGTAATAAACGTAACACCACTCGCGGTTCCAGGCTGCTGCCTGGTGATAACCAAGCCTGCGATACGTAGCTGACGTCCCGCCGCAAGCGTTTCCAGCTGCTCTGCTGATACATAGCGATAGCGATCCAGGTGCGGACGAATCAAGCGCATGGGATGACGACCCAGCGTCAGGCCCAGGCTTTGGTAATCCGCGACGATGTCCTGTCCTTCAGTCGGCCTGCGCAGCATCGGAACCGCCTCGAAACGATCCAGCGAGGAGAAGATCGGTGCTGGTTCCTCCACACCCGCCACCGTCCAGCGAACCTTGTGCCGGTGCCCCGCCAGCGACTTCAGTGCGCCTGCAGCCGCCAAAGCACTTAACTCACACCGATTCAGGCCGGTTCGCTCCAGTAACAACTGGATACTTTGATAACCGGATTGGCGCTGCCTGACGATTGCCTCTCCCGCTTTTTCAGACAGTCCCTTGACCTGTCGCAAACCGAGACGTAATGCAGCTTCTTCCTGCTCGTTCCGCTCCAGCGTCGAGTCCCAGTCACTTTTATTGACATCCACCGGGCGAACTTCCACGCCATGCCGGCGCGCATCCTGGGTCAGTTGTGACGCCGAGTAAAAACCCATCGGCTGACTGTTCAAGAGTGCACAGGTAAAGGCCGCCGGTGTATGGCATTTCAGCCAGCACGAGACATAGACCAGCAAGGCAAAGCTGGCCGAATGCGATTCAGGAAAACCATATTCACCGAAACCCAGGATCTGTTGAAAAATCTGGCGCGCAAATGTCTCGGTGTAGCCGCGTTTTTTCATGCCTTGAATCAGTTTTTGTTCGAAAGGGCCGAGTCCGCCACGGCGCTTCCAGGCCGCCATCGCCCGCCGTAGACGATCGGCCTCGCCCGGCGTAAAGCCAGCAGCTACTACCGCCAGTTGCATGACCTGCTCCTGGAAGATCGGCACACCCAGCGTACGTTGCAGCACCTCCCTGACATCCTCGCTGGGATATTCGACTGCCTCCTCGCCATTCCGTCGCCGAAGGTAGGGATGCACCATGTCACCCTGAATCGGCCCGGGCCGAATAAGCGCCACCTCAATGACAAGGTCGTAGTAACAACGCGGCTTGAGTCTCGGCAACATCGCCATTTGCGCACGCGACTCAATCTGAAAGACGCCCATCGTATCGCCTTCGCAAATCATGTCGTAAACCACCTGATCCTCGGCGGGCACCGTTGCCAGCGTGTATTCCCGACCATCGAACTGCCGGATCAAAGCGAAGCTGCGACGTATCGCGGTTAACATTCCCAGGCCCAGGACGTCTACTTTCAACAGCCCAAGGTCTTCCAGGTCATTCTTCTCCCACTGGATGACCGTACGATAATCCATCGCGGCGTTTTCAACAGGCACCAGTTCCGACAGCGAACTGTTCGAGATGACAAAACCGCCGACATGCTGTGAAAGGTGGCGTGGAAAGTCGATCAACTCGCCGACGAGATACAAAAGCCGTCGGATAACCGGACTGCCTGGATCAAGCCCGGCCTCAATGACCCGACTGTCGTCGATTCCACGACCATCCCACCACCGGGTTGACTTTGCGAGGCGGTCGATCTGCAAACCATCCAGCCCCAGCGTCTTGCCCACGTCGCGCACGGCACTCCGCGGACGATAGGTAATGATCGTGGCTGCCAGCGCCGCTCGCTCCCGACCATACTTCTGATAGATGTACTGGATGACCTCTTCGCGGCGTTCGTGCTCGAAGTCCACATCGATATCAGGCGGTTCGTTGCGCTCCTTCGAGATAAACCGCTCCACAAGCGTCGCCATACGCTCAGGGTCCACCTCGGTAATGCCGAGACAGAAACAGACAGCGGAGTTGGCGGCTGAACCACGTCCCTGACACAGGATCCCCTGGCTGCGGGCGAAAGCAACAATGTCATACACCGTCAGGAAATACGGTTCATAACGAAGCTCGCGAATAAGTTCCAGCTCATGTTCCACCAGGGTACGGACTTTCAGCGAAACGCCAGCCGGCCAGCGTTTCCGCATCCCTGCTTCCGTCAGTCGGCGCAGGTAACTGGTCGGCGTTTCTGCATCAGGAACCAATTCATCGGGGTACTCGTAACGAAGCTCATCGAGGGAAAACGAAATCGACTTCGCGATATCGGTTGTGGCCTTGCGCAAGTCAGCGGGATAAATCGATTCGAGAACACTTTGTGGACGCAGGTACCGCTCGCCATTCGAATACAACAAAAAGCCAGCACGGTCGAGTGTCGTGTTCTCACGAATAGCTGTCACGGTATCCTGCAACGCCCGTCGTTTGCGAGAATGCATGTGCACATCGCCACTCGCCACCAGCGGAAGGTTAAGCGAAGCACCCAGACGCCGAATGCGTTCGAGACGCAGGTGCTCAAGTCCATCGGCCAGTAACTCCACCGCAATCCAAAGGCGGTCACGAAAGGCATCCGTGATCCAGGCGTCCCTGGCGTCCAGCAGCAACTGGTTGTCAGGCACCCAGAGAACGTAGCAATTGGCCAGCCCATCCGAAAAGTCCTCTGCCGTCAGGCAATAACTCCCCTTGTCGGCTGCACGGCGGCCACGTGTAATCAGGGAGCACAACTCGGCATAACCCGCCCGGTTCCGCGCCAGTACGACCAGCTTGAGTCCGTTCGACAGACGAAATTCAGAACCAATAATGAGCGGAAGCTTTTGTGCCTTTGCCGCGACATGTGCCCGCACGATCCCGGAAACGCTGCATTCATCGGTTATGGCGAGGGCACGATAAGCAAGGCTGGCGGCGATCTCGACGAGTTCCTCCGGATGCGATGCGCCTCTTAAAAAAGTGAAATTACTGAGCGCATGGAGTTCCGCATAGCCCGTCAACCGAACATTCCATGTAAATACCAATGTGCGGTTGCCTGGCTGCGGTCCCGGTAGATCCACAGATAAACACCCCGCGGATTGACCGCCACATAGTAATCACGAGCGATACCCGTATCGTCCCACCAACCCGTTTCAAGGCGCTCCGGTCCGGCCTGCAAGCGTAAAGGACCATGGTAACGCGGACCCGCCTGATCGTTGTCGAGCAAAGCCGGCTCCTGCAGAACCCATAAGGGCCTTTGCAGCACGAGGCTGTTGGTGCGACGTATCTCTGCCAGTAATTCAGGCGCATACGGGTCTGCCTGGAACACAGGCCCGCTTTGACAATTAGGAACCTCGTCATAACTGTAATGCACCTGCCAGGCATACTGCGGCCGATGTTCGGCGACCGTCATCACACCATGCAC
>CAZVWF010000022.1:0-34401 GCA_964630795.1 uncultured Woeseia sp.
TGTTGTTGCTCGACGAACCGACCAATCACCTGGACATCGTCACGATTACCTGGCTGGAAAGCATTGTCCGTTCCTATGACGGCGCCGTGCTGTTCATCACGCACGACAGGGCGTTCCTGCAGCGGCTGGCGACACGCATTGTCGAGATCGATCGCGGCAAGCTGACAAGCTGGCCGGGAGACTATCGAAACTATGTGCGTCGAAAAGAAGCGGCGCTCGAGGCCGAGACGCGGCAAAACGCCGAGTTCGACAAAAAACTCGAACAGGAAGAAATCTGGATCCGCCAGGGCATCAAGGCACGCCGGACACGCAACGAGGGTCGGGTGCGCGCGCTGGAGAAAATGCGTGAAGAACGGGAAAAGCGCGTCAAGCGGAAGAGCGCCGCCCGCATCTATATCGAGGAGGCCGAATCGTCAGGCCGCAAGGTCATTCGTGCCAGGAACGTGAGCTATGGCTACGGCGACGAACCCCTCATCAATAACTTCTCGATAAAGATCATACGCGGTGACCGGATCGGAATCCTGGGCAATAATGGTGTCGGCAAAACGACGCTGTTGCGCCTGTTGCTCGGCCAGCTGGAACCACAAAGCGGCACGCTGAAACACGGCACCAATCTCGAGATCGGCTACTTTGACCAGTTGCGCGAATCGCTCGATGAGGAAAAGTCCGTTGCTGAAAATGTCGGCGACGGCCGGACTTACATCAAACTCAACGGCAAGGACCGGCACGTTGTCGGCTATCTGAAGGGTTTCCTCTTTACGCCGAAACGTGCAATGACCAAAGTGAAGGCATTGTCCGGGGGCGAACGCAACCGCATCATTCTGGCGAAACTTTTTACACGCCCGGCCAACCTGCTCGTCCTGGACGAGCCGACCAATGACCTCGACATGGAGACACTGGAGGTTCTTGAAGCAAAGCTCACCGAGTACAACGGTACGTTAATCGTCGTCAGCCACGATCGTGAATTTCTCGACAACGTGGTCACCAGCACCATCGTCTTCGAAGAAGGCGGCAATCTGCAGGAGTACGTTGGTGGCTACTCGGACTGGGTTCGTCACGGTCGCGAGCTGGCGGAAGTCGAACGACCCGCCACCGTCGCGGAGGACAAAACTTCCGATAGCGCGAACGCAACGCGCCCGGTCGCGAAAAAGCTGAGCTACAACGAACAGCGGGAACTGGACCAGTTGCCGGATCGCATCAGCCGCCTGGAAGAGGATTTCGAGGCACTTCAGGCACAGATTTCCGCAAGTGACTTTTACGCGCAGGAGCACGAGGTCACGGCACCCATACTGGACGCCTTTGCCAAAGCACAAACCAAACTCGATCAGGCACTGGAACGCTGGACCTCACTCGAGGACCAGGTCAGGGCCTACCGGGACAGTCGGCAACGCTAGGTGGCCCGCCGGGCGCAGCCCGGCGAGCACGGTGCTGTACCTAGAGAATTTCCACCAGTAACGCGATCTGGCAGATCCAGCCGACGGCAAATGCCAGCGTACGCCCGTAGGGCACGGCAAACGTATACAGCAGCATATGCGCGACCCGTGCCCAAAAATAAATCTGGCACACCAGGACCGTCGTCTCGCTTGTGATGCCGGCCGCATGTGCCGTCAGTACGAGCCCGGCAAAAACGACGAGGTTCTCGACCGCATTGTAATGGGCTTTTTTCAGGCGATCCGCCCAGTCGGATAGCGGCTTCGGGTCGTCGGGATAACCCACCGCGCCCATTAGCCCGCGCACCGTGATCGTATTCAATGTATAGGGGACCCACATGACGAGTTGTAGTGCGAGAACCCAGCTCAGGCTCATCAGTTCACTGCTCATTTCTTCTCCTTGTTACTGCCAAGTATTGGCATTCTCGTTGAAGCTGGCACAAACGACAGGCACCGCGTAATAAGGCTGCCCGGTCGATGCATCCATGATAACCCGGCCCCCGATCATCGCTCGACCCTAATACTGGAATTTCCGGATGCTGTGCGGGCCGATATCGGCCAACGTCGGTGTGCCGAAGGACTGCATGGAAATTCTGAGTTCCTGCGTCAGGATATCCAGCGCACGCTCGACACCCGCCTGGCCGAATGCGCCGAGACCATAAATGTAAGGCCTGCCGACGAGAATCGCATCGGCGCCCAGCCCAAGTGCCTTGAAGATATCGACACCACGTCGAATACCGCTGTCCATGAACAAGGTCGTCCGGCCCCGGACGGCGCCGGCGACCTCCTCCAGGCTTTCGATCGCGCCGCGTCCGGACTCATCGGCGCGACCGCCGTGGTTCGATACGATGATGCCGTCAACACCGTACTCGATGCTTTTCTCGGCATCCTCAGCCGTGACGATACCTTTTACGAAGACCTTCATCGTCGTCTCCTGCCTGAGCCGTTCGATGAATTCCCAGGTCAGGTCCATTTCTGCGGGGTCACTGGTGCCGCCGGCCAGCATCGGCTTGCCCTGCGCCGCAATACCGTTCCCCTCGTGGCACGCAGCGCAGTCGCGTGTATCTTCCCGAATCGCACGTCTGAGCGTATGCCGTGCACCCTGCCCGCCGGCCATATCCACTGTGAGCACCACAGCCGGGCAGCCGGCTGCTTCGGCGCGACGCAGCCGGGCCTTCACGCCTTCCCATCCACCCCTCGTGTAGAGCTGGAACCAGACCGGCGCGTCGCGTGCCTCGGCAACCGCTTCGACCGACGTTGACGATACCGTCGACAACATCTGCAGGTGATTGCGCGATTTCGCAGCACGTGCCGACCCCAATTCACCTTCCGCATGAAAACCGCGCTGCGAGGCGAGCGGCGCTAGAATGATCGGCGTCGGCCAGCGCGTGCCGAGGATTTCCACGGACATATCGACGTCGGCAACGCTGACGAGGCGCTTCGAACGGACATAGTACTTTTCGAATGCCATTCGATTGGCACGCAAAGTCTCCTCATCGTTTACACCGGTTACGAGGTATCCCCAGTGCGCTATCGGGATGTTTTCTTCGGCCGTCGCCTTGAGATCGAAAATATCGATGGCATCGGCAGGCGACATCGCTACCGTTGCACCGCTGGCAAAATCCATCCCGGCCATCGCAGCAGCAACCGGGCTGGCGGCGAGATAGCGCATGAACTGGCGACGACTTTTCGTTCTTGTATCCATTTCGAGGTTCACTTCTTCACTGGATAGCCCCGGTTTTTCTTAACCGGGTCGTTCAAAAGGCGGGCTGGTACCTTCTGACTTATCTCATCCAGGCTATTGATTTACAGGCAGCACTTGCCCGTTCTATCGGGCATCATTGTCGCAATCCCCCCCCCCGCAGGCGGTCCGTTTCCGGCGATCGTCTATTCCGCGAAGGAATGATACGACGTTCGCATTATTTTCCTTTGTCTTTGGTGCAATCAACGGCCGGTTTACACGGTGCCATACAAACGGTCACCGGCATCACCGAGCCCGGGAACGATATATTTCATGTCATTCAGCCCTGCGTCAATGGTCGCCGCGTACACCTTAACCTCCGGATGCGCCTTGTGAACCGCTTCGAGGCCTTCCGGACAGGTAACGATACAGGCGACGACGATATTCCGGGCGCCCTTCGACTTCAGCTTATCGATCGCTGCAATCGTGGAGCCGCCGGTGGCAACCATCGGGTCGACGATGACGCTGATACCGTCGGCGACATGTCGTGGAAGCTTCTCATAGTAAGTCGACGCTTCGGCCGTCTCTTCATCGCGTTCCAGGCCCACGTAACCGACTCGCGCGGATGGCACCAGCGAGAGGATGCCGTTCAGCATGCCAACGCCGGCCCGGAGGATGGGCACAACAATGATTTCCTCGTCCAGCACCTGGCATGTCGTTGTCGTCAATGGCGTCTCCACATCGACCTCTCTGACCTTGACGTCCCGCAGCGCCTCGTAGCACACGAACATCGTAATCTCGGTGGCCAGCTCGCGAAATTTCTGGTGACCGGTCTCACGGTCACGAATCAAAGCCAGCTTGTGTTGTATGCACGGATGCATTACTTCCTGGTGCATCGGGGTTGCCTCCCTTTTATTGGTATTATTCCTGGATCTCGGTGACCACGTCGGATGTGACCGAGTTGGCAATGAAGCATAACTCATGTGCCCTGTGGTGCAGCTTCTCGATTAACGCGCTATCGGGCGCTTCGCCCGCGTATCTACACCTCGGCCGCAATACCACCCGGGTCATCGCCATTCGGCCGTGTTCGTCCTCATCGAGATAGCCGACCGCGTCATCGCAGTATTCATCGACGACGATCTTCCGCCGCTGCGCCAGCGAAAGAAAAAACAGCATGTGACAGCTCGAGAGCGATGCGACAAAGGCCTCCTCCGGGTCTACATTTTCCGCCACAGACTGCGGCAATGGAACGAGATCGGGGGAGGCAGACGCCGGTACCGTCAAGCCCCCATCGAAAGACCATTCGTGTCCGCGGCTGTAATGGTTGTCCAGGAAATCCTGATCATCACGCCGCCAGGTGACAGTCGCAGTATAGGCACTCATGGGGTGACTCCCGGTTCTCCTTTATCAGGCGAGGCGCAATCCGTTTTCGACCGGCCTGTCAGGTACAGCCAGGACCACCGGGCCTTCCGCTGTCACGAATCCGGTCACGAGACATTCTGACATGAACGGGCCGATCTGTTTCGGCGGAAAGTTGACGACACCAAGAACCTGTTTTCCAAGGAGTTTTTCAGCGTCATACAGATCGGTAATCTGCGCCGATGCCCGCCGGACACCGACTTCGTCGCCGAAATCGACCGACAATTTCCAGGCTGACTGCCGCGCCTCCGGGAACTCCTGAACCTCGATTATCGTCCCGACCCTCAATTCAACTTTCTGAAAATCATCCCAACTGATCTCCGGCATCGCCTATTTCCCTTTATCAATCTCAAGTTTAAAAACCGGCAGGAACCTGCCCGGAATACTGGCGGATTCCCGATAACCGGCAGAGCGGGCACCGATGGACTCATAAAATGCCTCGGCATTCGGGTCACCCTGTATGGTTATGGTCTGGATACCCAGCAATTCAGCTTCCGATCGCACATGATCGATCAGAAGTTTGCCAATCCCCTTTCGAATCAGGTCAGGCTTGACGAACAGCCCCTCAAGCTCAGCCTCGATTTTGTTCAGGATTTCGAGCGCATAGAACCCGACCAGCTCGTTATCAAGTTCGCATACATGGAACCGGAAGTGTGGCGCGTCGATGTCCTCCCCGGAATACGTCAACTCATCACGGCATCGCTTCATGAATTCGATGTCATAGCCCCACGAAGCTTTGGATCGGAAGGCCAGCGACGATAATACCTTCGCATCGCCCGGGCCGGCTTGTCTGAGGCGACAGTTTTGCAGTAGTTCAGACATCCTCGATCAACGCCTCAGGAAAACGCGCTGTTTACCCAGGCACCGATGAAATGAGACAGGGTAACGACCACGATGGCGATAACGAGGTGCTCGGTCACAACGTTAATGGCGCTAACCCGTTGAATGCGAGCCAGAATCGCACTCAGCAAAACGATGACGAATAATCCCCACCCGACCGAAACGGCAACTGCCATCGTTAATGGCAACCAGATCACCGGCAACGCGAAACTCATCGCCACGATCAGCTTCGTCGCAAACGTCCACAGTGTAGCGGCCCAGACGTGCTCTTCCGATGAATCCGGGTCAGCTTCCTGCGCGAGATGCATGCCCATGGCGTCCGACATCGCATCCGCGAACGCGACGACCAGGATGCCACCTAACACCGCGACCCGGGACTCTGTCCCTGCGTACAGCCCCGTAATCAGGCCGATCGTCGTGATGACACCACTGGTCGCACCAAAAAATACGCCCGTCCTGGCGCCTTTATTCTCCAGAATCCTGTTCAAGAATCGCTCGTATTTAACTTAATCCGGCTACCCCGTGTTGATACGCGTTTTCCGCCGCTGAAGCAACCACACGGTGTAGAGGACGAGATTAATCGTCACGAGAATGCCGGCCAGCCAGAACTGCATCGATCGTGTCAGCCCGGCTGGATAGATAACTGGCAACAGGTAATGCTCGATGAAGCTCTCGTCATAACCGGACTGACCGGCTCGAAGTCGTAGTGCGTTTTCCACAATCGTCAACGGACAAAGCCGATTGGCAAGCTCAACCCAGGTTCCCCAGATCGCGGCGGGAATGTGCAGCCATATGAGCCAGGCATAGCGCAGTGCCAGGAGCGCGCCGGCAACAACAAACAGAATGAACGCCAGGTGCATGACGAGCACGGCATCTGCAGCGATACGCATCCACATCGCTACCCGTCCCCTATCGCATACTGTCGAACTTCACTGGTTTCCCCAGGCATGGTAATCCCGTTTTTTTGAGGCTGAAGCCGAATTTTCCACCAACCCGGTGGCGACCTTATTGTCACCGTCGAGCGATAGTTCTTAGAGGTGCAGTCTTTCCATCTGCAAAACGGCGGACCGATTACCGGTCCTTTATGCCGAGATGCTGTAGCGTTTGATCCTTGAGCGGATCCAGTGACTGCAATTCGACCTCGCAGCGGTTATTCCGGCATACCGCCTGACGTTCCATCGCGCCGGACACGCAATCGTAATAGACGCGATAGGCGCAACTCTGCTCGTAGTCGCGGTATGCCATTCGTAACGACGTTATCTCTGCTTTGGACACCGACGTCATGCATTGAATCGGATAGCCGTAGTCAAACAGCGTGCAATCATCATCGGTCGCGCAATACTGTGCGGCGTCTACATCGTCGATGAGGCTCGCCTCAACCTGCTCGCAACTCAAGGTATCCGTATTGACCCGCAACGGTGTGTCGACGCGTGGCGACTGCAGCGACATATCGACCGGTACGATCGGCTCTGCAGGCAGCCAGCGCGAATCGTCCTCAAACCAGGTCGCCCCCAACCATAACGCGACGGCCAGGACAACTGACAGCAAAATAGTGGGGTTGGAGGACGATCTCATATTGCGTATTGTAGTTCAGAAGCGGTCGATGATTGTCACGCCGGCGATATGCAGAGATGCCGGGTTGCCCAGCGCCGCGGCAGCCTTATCAAGGTCGACGTGTTGCCGAATGAGCGTGCCCGGCGCCAACTTGCCGGCAGAGATCATGTCGAGCATTCGCGGATACTTAAACGCCTGCATACCGTGGCTTCCGACTATTTCGAGTTCTTTCGCGATGACGAGTTCCATCGGCAATGCAGGCCGGTAATTGTCGCCTGCCATCAGGCCCACCTGGACATGCCGTCCGCGCTTTCGCAGGTTTGCAATGGAATTAAAGCAGGTTTCTGCACTTCCCAATGCATCGAGCGATATGTGCACACCACCCCCTGAAATCTCTTTAACCGCTTCGATTACAGAAGCAACCTCGCCACCGTGCACTACGGCTTCCGCGCCACATTCGCGTGCCAGCAACAGCGCGTCCTCGTCCACGTCGATTGCGATGACACGCGCCTCCAGGGCGCGTGCAATCATGACCGCCGACAGTCCGACGCCACCGCAACCGTGAACCGCGAGCCAGCTACCCGGCTCCACCTTCCCCTGCGCAGCGACAGCCCGAAAGGAAGTCGCGAAGCGGCACCCGAGGCTCGCCGCGGTATCGAACGCGATATCACCCGGTAATGCCACCAGGTTGGTATCGGCATAGTCGATACCAACGTATTCCGCATAAGAACCCCAGTGCGTAAATCCGGGTTGCGTCTGGTAATCGCAAACCTGCTGATTGCCCGTTTCGCATTGCAGACAATTGCCGCAAGCGCAAACGAAAGGTACGGTGACGCGATCGCCGGCGCGCCAGTGCTTGACTGATTTGCCAACCGCTTCGACGACACCGGCCAGCTCGTGTCCCGGTACATGCGGGACCGTGATATCCGGGTCATGTCCCATCCAGCCATGCCAGTCGCTTCGACAAATGCCGGTCGCCTCGACCCGCAAAACGGCGCCATCGTCCGAAGGCGCAGGGTCTGCGACTTCGCGAACCTCAACCGGGCCCTGGAAGGACTCGTATATTGCTGCCCGCACTAGCTCACCAGTACCTTGTAGAAGACACAGGCGTCGACGTAACCCTCCTCCGGATGCAAAAAGGCGCCTTCCAGCTCGCCGACCAGTTTGAACCCCAGTTTTTTCCAGATATGCATGCTGGCTTCGTTGGTCTTGACGACGAGATTGAACTGCATGGCCCGATAGCCCAGGCGAACGGCCACTTCCTGGGAATGCTCGCCCATCAGGGTTGCGATACCGCGTTCCCGCGCCGCTGCCGACACGAGGTAGCCGCAATTCGCGACGTGCGCACCGAGCGTTGGTTGATTCGGCTTGATGTAGTATGTGCCCAGAATCACCCCATCCTCATCTTCGGCGACATATACGGCGTGCGTCGCTTCCAGCCAGACCTCTTTTGCTCCAGCCTCATTCATGTCGCGGGCAAATGGATAGGTTTCGCCGGAACGGATAACCGGCTCCATAAACGCCCAGACCGAATCCCAGTCTGCCGATTGGAATGCACGTACGTTGATCGTCATCGCCTACAACCTCTTTTTCAAATAATGACGAGCGTGACCCGGCGGGTAGTCGCCCAGGGTGGCAAATACCTTGTAGCCGAGGGCTTCGTAAAATCCGCGTGCCTGGAAACTGAAGGTGTCGACATGCGCCCAGGCGCAGCCCTTGTCCCGGCCTGTCGCCTCCAGTTTCTCCATTAGCTGCCTGCCAAACCCCTGGCCGCGCAGAGACGCGTCCACCCACAAGAGGGATATCTGCAACCAGTTCCAGTTGAGGTATCCGGATACGCCGCCGAGTATTTCATCGTTGTCGTTACGAACGAAAACCGCGACCGGATTAAAGCCATCCCGCGGCAGGCGCTCTACAGCATGCTGATTGAGGCCCTGGCCGAGCAGGCGCGTCTCCTCACTCGCCGGGTCGAATGTGGTGGTCAGTGCCAGGGACACTTTCAGGTTCGCTCGCGGTCCAGTGGCTTAATGTAGCGCATGAGCTCACCGTCATAACCGGCCCGCTCATACAGGCCCCGTGCGCGTTCGTTGACCGAAAAAACATGCAGGGTCATCGTCAAAGCACCTTTTGCCTGCGCGGCTTTCTCAGCCGTCGTCAGCAGTGCCTTCGCAATGCCGCGACCTTCTGCTGATGGGGACAGGGCAATGGCCTCCAGGTGTGCGCTTGGTTCGTGGCTCAAAAGTTCGGGACGCAGCGTTACCATCGAGAAGCCGAGCAGGTCCCCGGCACTGTTTACGGCAACATGTACGAGACACGCGGACTCGCCGCACACCCATTCGCGCAGCATCTCTGCATCGTGTCCCCACAGGTGACGAGGATTGCGGGACGCAGGCACATCGAAATCGGCGAGTCGTGGCATCAGTTCGAGGATGGCATCGGCATGCGATGCATTGGCAACAGTAATTTCGTATTCAGTTCCAGCCATAGCGCTTTCCCAGGTGCCCCCTTTTGGTTGTGCGTAGAAAAGATTGTCGAATGGATTCCTGATCGTGCAGCACCGTCCGCTTTCCAGTAGCAGGCACCCCAAATGGTCTCATAGCCATTTGGGGGCTCGAGTCGACCGCCCTGTTCAACATGACGATGAAACGGTCACGGTGCGGCATGGCAATGCGAGGCGGGTCTCGCCAGTACTCCGGCGCAATGAAGCCGGAGCTTTTCCTCATGGTATTACCCGGCACTGACGACATCCCGGACGAGGAAGTGCGGACCGGAGCCAACAACCTGCAACATCCGGCGATGCGCCCTACCTGGAAGCCAGGGCATAACCGGCCCAGACCAGGATGACCCCGACGATGACGTGCACCAGTACGCTGGTTGCCGCCCTCAGATAATCTGCATCGCGTAGAAGCCCCAGCGTCTCAAATGCGAAGGTGGAATACGTCGTGAAGCCACCCAGCAAACCGATGATGACGAACAGGCGAAATTCCGGCGCGACCAGCTGGCGGGTCTCGACGAAGCCGACAGCGAGACCGATCAGGAGGCAGCCGAGCATGTTGACGACCAGGGTACCGTACGGAAATATCGACAATGGCGCGGATTTCTGCACGACATGATTCAACCCAAATCGAAACATGGCGCCAAAAAATCCGCCGGTACCAACCAGTGCTGCGTTGATGAGCGCGTACTTCAAACCCTGCCTCCCGGACCGTTCCGACGGTTGATCATAGGCGATTCAGGCGCCTGGCGTGGCCGCCAGCGTCTCGGGCAGTGTCTCGATCCAGTCGCGGATTTCATCCCGGACCCGGCGATAATGGACGAGCGCCTCGGCCTCGTTCGCGGCATTGACCGCACACTTGGGCGGATCGTCGAAACCCTGGTGAATGATCCGGGCCGAACCGGAAAACACCGGGCAGGTCTCGTGTGCATGACCGCAAACTGTAAAGACGGCATCCAGCGACACGTCGCTGAGATCCTCCAGCGCCTTGCTGCGATGACCGGAGATATCGATCCCGATTTCCTGCATCACCTTTACGGCAAGCGGGTTCAGCCCGTGTGTCTCGATACCGGCACTGTATGCCTCAAGCCGGTCGCCCTGAATGTGCCGGTACAATCCTTCGGCCATCTGGCTACGGCAGGCGTTGCCCGTGCAAAGAAAGAGCACCCTCAGGCCCTGACCCACTACTCGGCACCCTCGGAAACTGACGGACAACAGTCCCGGCCCTGAATCCATCGACAGGTCGGCCAGGCCGCCACAACCCCGATGACAGGACCAACGATGTACAGCCACATCGACGAAAGATCCAGTGCCGCGATCGCCGGTCCCAGGGACCGCGCAGGATTCATGGACGCACCGGTAAGTGGACCGCCGACCATTGCATTGAGGGCAACGACACCGCCCACGGCAACGCCGGCCATGATGCCCTTTTCCTTGTGACCCGTAGATACATTGAGAATGACGAACATGAGGATGAAGGTCAGCAAAACCTCGACCGCCAGCGCCGAGCCCACAGGCACAGCGGGCGAGGTGCCACCGAGTGATTCGTGTCCGGGAAACAGCGAGCGAAGCACAACGCCCGCCATTACTGCACCCACCAGTTGGCAGGTGATATAAGGCACCACCAGCCGCAGCGGAAAGCGACCTGCCACATAAAAGCCGATGGTCACCGCCGGATTGATGTGGGCGCCGGAAATGTTGCCTATCGAATAGACCATCGCCATGACGATCAGGCCGAAGACGATACAGATGCCGACCGATCCCAGCTGCCCGCCATATAAATCATCGACGATAATGGCGCCACAGCCTGCAAAGACCAGCGCAAAGGTGCCGATCACTTCGGCGACGTAGCGATCCCGGTTCTCCATCAGACGTTCCTGTACACCATAGGTCCGGCCCTCGCTACATCTGGTTGAGTTCGATGGTCAAGCCAGTATGTTAGCCCTTGTCCGGGATGCCGGCAAAAAATTTCACCTGGCCGGTTTCCAGCGAATACTCGGCCCCCACAACGAGCAACCCGTCATCGCGAACGTATCGCGCCAGCGTACTCGAGCCCTGCAGGAAGGCATCGACAGCGGCGCGATCATTTGCGCGAAGGGCGTCCTGTAACCGGGCAGCATGGTCGTCGGCCGCGTCGGCCGCTAGCACTTCGGTTATTGCCGGTCGGATGCGTTCCACGATCGAACTGACATGATTAGTCGTCTTTTCATCGACGTTTTGCATCGCCTGGATCGTAAGGTCAACAGCACCACAACCGGAATGGCCGAGCACGACGACGAGTCGAGGGCCAAATTTTTCCACCGCCAGTTCGATACTGCCCATCAGGGCGGGCGTGACGATATTGCCGGCGACCCGAACGACGAAGAGATCGCCCAGGCCAACGTCAAAAACGATCTCGACAGGCACACGGGAATCGGAACAGCCCAGAATGATCGCAAACGGCGCCTGGCCATCGAGGTGCTCATCGAGCCGGGTATGGCTCTGGCAGGTGTCGGCACACCGGTCACCGTCGACAAATCGGGCATTGCCTTCCCGCAATTTATCCAATGCTTCCGCGGCGCTGATCGGCTCATTCTTCATTCAGTTGTTCCCTTATTCCACAAACGCCTGGATGTACATGACGAGTTCCTCTTCTGCACTGTCAAGCGATCGATACAGCGCACGGGCAGGGTCATTATCAAGTCCGGCGCCCAACCACACCGCTTCCCTTCTCAGACCTCAGGCACATCGCGCATGTCGTGTACTTTCCCACAGGGCGCGGCTCGTCTCAAATTCGGCCATCCAGTCCGTGCACCTGGCCTGGTCAAAAAAAACAAGCCGCAGCAACGAAGAAAGTCAGGGCTGGCAGGATGACAGCGATGTGCGACGTCAAAGGATCCCTGGCGATCGTCCTAGGGTAGCCGCCCCATCAGGAAGAACTCGTCATTCGGACGGATGCGGGCGAAATTGGCCATGCGATTCGAGAGCGCATAGAGCGCGGAAATTCCGGCGATGTCCCAAATATCGTCAGCCGAGAAATTGTGGGCCTTCAATAGCTCAATGTCGTCGTCATCGATCGATGCGGAATCGGCCGCAACCATGACGGCGAAATCCAGCATTGCCTGTTGTCTCGGCGTGATATCGGCCTTTTGATAGTTGGTCGCAATCTGGTCGGCGACCAGTGAGTTCCGCTCGCGAATTCGCAAAATTGCACCGTGCGCTATGACGCAATAGATACATTGGTTGAACCCGGACGTCGCGACGATAATCATCTCCTTGTCTGCCTGGGACAGGCCGCCCTCTCGCTCCATCAGCGCATTGTGATAGGCGAAAAAGGCCCTGAATTCATCGGGCCGGTAAGCCAGCGCCAGGAAAACGTTCGGCACGAAGCCAGTCTGCTCCTGCACTTCGAGAATCAGCGTGCGGATATCCTCGGGGAGATCGTTGATGTCAGGCACCGGGTAACGGCTGATGGGCTGTTCGGTCATCGGTATTCTCGCTCAAGATCGTTGCATGATTGCCAGCTGAGAAGATACAGGAACCGGGGAATCGGGGCACGGCCGTTTCCTTGCGAACTTGCGGACAACCCTTTATCGGGTCGGGGCCGGGATAACGCACATGAATTGAGTAGCCGGGCCAGCCGCACTGTTTCGAATTAAGTCAGACGCTTTTCATGTTCGACATGCCAGGGCGAAAACCCCAGGGAAGCATAAAGATGCTCGGCGGCGCTGTTGCCGACGATCACGCCGATTCTCAGCCACTCAACGCCACTACCTTTCGCATGAGATTCAGCCTGCCCGATAAGTGCCCGCCCGATTCCCTGACCCCGGTGTTCATCCAGGACAACGAGATCGGAAATCAAGCCGTATTCGAGTTTTCCATCGTCCGGTCTCTCACTGACCACCCTGTTCAACACAGTGATAAATCCGGCGACGGCTCCATCGACCTCGGCAACGATGATTCGGCCTTCGTATTGTCGGCATTGCGCCAACATGTGCTGGATGCAGTCATCGACAACGGCTTCGCCCGGTGGAAGCCGCGTGTAGATCATTCGTTCGTGGTCCTGTAATTCCATGATGCAGGCACGCATTGCCGCTTCATCCTCGGCAGCATCGAAATCACGATACAAGACGTTCGACATGGTGGTTACTCTGGAGGACGCGTGCTCATGAACGTCTCGCACACGGCGACTCAAGCCGCGAGTCCATCATCTTCTGCAAACGCCTCCTCTCCCAGATAGACTATTTTTTTCAGTGACTTAGCAGCAGCCCATCTTGCACGCATGGCCTCTCTGCAAAGCGTGAGGCCCGACACGGACCATAAACATGTCATCGACCAGGTAACGATGGATCACAGGGCGGGATGTCCAAACCGGGTCCGGCGTTCCGCATTAAAAATAGAATAATGCCATCAGTCCGAGCATGATCAGGATGACAGCAATAGACCACCACAGCTGACGCATCGACTCTGCCGTGTCAGTGTCCTCGAGACTACCGTAGTTGGCCTCTTCTTTCTTTGTATCTTCGTCTTCCAAGTGCTTTCCTCCCCGGGTCAAGCTGCCGGCTTACGATCGAAGCCTAAAGTCACGATCACAGATTCACTACTCATGCATTGTTGATCAGATCCAGACCTGCTCGTCGATTGCGACGGTCCGGTCTGTCTGCCGATCACCAAAGATTGACCTTGGCCTTCATCAGCCCAGCTTGCGAATGCCAATTGCGTGGCGAATTTCAGCAATGTAGGGAACCGAGATTTCCCGCGCGCGCTCGGCACCCTTCAACAGTTCTTTTTCAACGATCGCAGGATCATCCAGCAGCCGATTGTATTCCTCGCGCATCGGTTTGATGTGTTCGTTCAGATACTCGAACAGTAACTGTTTCATCTCGCCCCAGGCGATGCCCTCGGCGTAACGCCTCTCGACGTCTTTCACTTCGTCATCATTGGCGAATGCCCTGAAAATTTCGTAGAGCGTCGATCCTTCCGTTTCCTTCGGCTCGCCAGGTTCCAGGCTGTTCGTCTTGATTTTCATGACCAGCTTGCGCAGTTTTTTCTCGTCAACAAACAACGGAATCGTATTGTCGTAGCTCTTGGACATCTTTCGTCCGTCAAGGCCGGACAACGTTGCCGTATTCTCGTTAATCTCCGCATCCGGTATCACAAGAATATCGCCGTAGCGATGATTGAAGCGTTGCGCGATATCCCGCGTCATTTCCATGTGCTGTTTCTGGTCGCGGCCAACCGGCACTTTATTCGCCTTGAACATCAGGATGTCCGCAGCCATCAGGATCGGATAGTTGTACAACGCCATAACGATACCCTTGTCGGGATCGCTACTGCCCCGCTCGTCATTGGCCTGCACCTGTGCCTTGTACGAATGCG
The DNA here is from genome assembly GCA_964630795.1 of uncultured Woeseia sp. Taxonomy (GTDB): domain Bacteria; phylum Pseudomonadota; class Gammaproteobacteria; order Steroidobacterales; family Woeseiaceae; genus SZUA-117. The sequence continues at coordinate 14,777 of CAZVWF010000022.1, forward strand.
CCCGATTCATGAGGCCCTTCGCGGTGACGCCGTTCAGGACCCAGGTCAGTTCGGGGATTTCGGGAATGTCGGATTGCCGGTAGAAGTAAGCGTTGTCCGTATCCAGGCCACAGGCCAGCCACGTCGCAGCCACCTCCAGGCCGGATCGATGAATCCGGTCCGGCTCCTCAGTCTTGGCGAGCGAATGATAGTCCGCAAGAAAGTAAAAATTCTTGCGCGACTGATCCTTGCTCGACGCCACGGCGGGCCGGATAGCCCCCACGTAGTTGCCAATATGGGGTGTGCCGGTCGTTGTAATACCGGTCAGATAGGTTTCCTGGGTCATAGTCTCGCTTTACTAGTAGCCGGCCGCCTGGCCGTCCTTCCTTGATTCTGATGCGCCGAAATAGACGCCGGAGATCGGGTCGCGAATGATGGCCTGGTAGCCGCCCATGCTGGCACGCCCGTCCGATACATTGTGACCCATCGCCTTCAGCGCTTCACGAACTTCCGCGGCGATTCCGCTCTCCAGATACACGTGGCCGCCATCGGTCATGACCTGGTCCGTCGGCTGCGATGAGCCACTATGACGCATTCGCGCCGCGTCACCCGCTTCCTGCAGATTCATATCAAAGTCGACCAGATTGACGATGACCTGTGCATGGGCCTGCGGTTGCATCGATCCGCCCATCACACCAAAGCTCAGCCAGGGCTTGCCATCCTTCATGACGAATGCCGGGATAATCGTATGAAAAGGGCGCTTGCCAGGCTCGTATACATTGGCGTGCCCCTCTTCGAGACTGAACAACTGACCACGATTCTGCAGCTGAAAGCCGAGTTCCTCCGGCGTCATTCCGGAACCAAGATCGCCGTAATTCGACTGGATCAGTGAAATCATGTTGCCGTCAGCATCCGCGACAGTTAGATAGACCGTATCACCGTTCTCAAGCACTGCGTCGCCTGCGGGGTAGGCCTCGGCGGCTTTCTCCGGGTCGATCTGTGCGCGGCGTTCCGCTGCGTAGTCCTTCGACACCAGCCAGTCGACCGGGAAATTGTAGAAATCCGGATCCGCGTAATACTTCGCGCGGTCCTCGTACGCGAGTTTTTTAGCCTCGATCAACGTGTGCAGATACTCGGTACTTCCGTAGCCCATGCTGCGTAAATCGTAGCCTTCGAGAATATTCAGCATCTGCAGGGCGACGATACCCTGCCCGTTCGGCGGCAACTCGTAGACGTCATAACCGCGATAGTTCGTGGCCACAGGCTCCACCCACTCCGACGTATGAGCAGCCATGTCGCCATAAGTCAGGAAGCCACCCTGCTCTGCCATATAGGCATCAATCTGCTCTGCAATTTCACCTTTGTAAAAGGCATCGCGACCACCCTCGGCGATCATGCGATAGGTATTGGCGAGATTCGGGTTCTTGAAAACGTCGCCCGTCTTCGGCGCATCGCCACCCGGCATGAAGACTTCCTTGATGCCGGGGAAGTCTTTGCGGCTTTCAATGTTCTCCTGCCACAGGTCTGCGATGAACTCCGTAACCGGGAAGCCCTGCTCGGCGTAATCGATCGAAGGCTGCAGGAGTTCAGTCATGGGCAAGCGGCCATAGCGCTCGTGCAATTCATGCCAGCCGTCGACTGCGCCCGGGACGCTGACCGTCAGCGGACCGAGATAGGGAATACTCTGCATGCCGATATCGCGAAAATGCTGCAATGTCAGAGACTGCGGCGAGCGTCCGGACGCATTCAGACCCGTCAGTTCTTCGTTCTCAGCGTCCCAGACGATGGCGAACAGGTCGCCGCCGATGCCGCAACCGGTTGGTTCCATCAGGCCAAGCGCCGCATTGGCGGCGATAGCGGCGTCCACGGCGCTGCCGCCCTTCTTGAGAATATCGAGCGCGACCTGGGTGGCCAGCGGCTGGCTGGTCGCCGCCATGCCATTCATGGCGATCACCTCGGATCGTGACGCAAACGGCTCACCGACTGGCCGGTCAAATCCCTGCGATGCCGCCGTCATGCTAACGAGCAGCCCCAGAAAGAGCACAATAGCGCGTTTCATACATAGCTCCGGACCGTGCTGGGAAACCCCGAATGATGCCTAGATTGCCCCCGGATTGAAACTGTTACCGGTGTCGCGAACGACGATTCCCGGGGTTATCATGCCGACATGGCGAGGAAGAAAATTGTGGACGAGCGCGAACTTTCCCGGCTGTACCCGGAGCATGTGAATGCCGTGGCCGCGCGCCACGATGCGGCACTGGAGCGAGCCGGTGCAGGCCACGCGGTGATCTTTTCGGGCGCGCCATTGCCCGTATTTCTCGATGACTACCACTATCCATTCAAGGCAAATCCGCACTTTGTCAGCTGGCTGCCACTGGATCGAAATCCCTTTTGCTACATCGTCCATACACCGGGGCATCGACCCCGGGTCATTTATTTCCAGGAAATGGATTACTGGCACGTCATGCCATCAGATCCGGACGGATTCTGGACAGGATATTTCGATATCGACACCGTCCATTCACTGGAAGAAGTCGCCCGGCACCTGCCGGATGATCGCGACAATTGTATTCTGATCGGCGAAATCAACGACGACGCACATGCATTTGGCATCAATCGTATCAATCCCGGTACCGCAATCAACATGCTGCACTACGAGAGAGGCACCAAAACAGAATACGAACTCGAATGCATGCGTGCGGCCTCACGGCGCGCAATCAATGGACACAATGCGGCAGAGCGCGCATTTCGATCCGGCCAGTCCGAATTCGACATACACCTCGCCTATTGCCGGGCCGTTGATCATGTCGAACATGAATTGCCATACGGAAACATCATCGCACTGAACGAGAATGGCGCCATCCTCCACTATCAGCACCAGGCCGTCGAAAAGCCGACCGAGCATCGCTCATTCCTGATCGATGCCGGCGCGCGATTTAATGGCTATGCCAGCGACATTACGCGGACCTACGCAAAGGAAGATGGCGAATTCGCGTCGCTGATTCAACGGTTCGAGACCCTGCAGCTTGAACTCGTCAGTGAGGTTCGTGCAGGCGTTGAATTCACAGAATTGCATCTCTCCTGTCACCTTAAGATCGCGAAACTGCTGGATGAAACCGGCCTTGCTCGGGGCGACTCCGATGACCTCATAGAAACCGGGGTCACATCGGCTTTTTATCCCCACGGCCTCGGCCATCTGCTCGGCCTCCAGGTTCACGATGTCGGCGGGCACTTTGGGGACGACACGGGAACGCTCATCGATCCGCCCAGCGGTCATCCTTTCCTCCGGCTGACCCGGAGACTGGAATCCGACCAGGTGCTGACCATTGAACCCGGCCTTTATGTCATCGACATGTTGATCGATAACCTGCGGGGCACGCCGGGCTTCGAAATGATCGATCAGGATATGCTCGACTGGCTAAGGCCCTACGGGGGCATACGGATTGAGGACAATGTCCGCGTGCTGAGGGACGGATGCGAGAATTTCACGCGAGATGCTATCGCGGTTTAAGGCCAGACAGAGAATCAGGCCAGGGGCCCGGCACCCTAATTCACTCGTCGATCCTGCCAGGCCCACCAATTCAGCAATTCAGGCTCGGGCGATTTTTCAGTCGCGTAATAGACCGCACAACGAAACACATACAACACACAGCGGTCGATGTTTCCGCCGTGCATCAAGCGGAGTTCCTTAAACATGAGTTCCGGATTCTGACCGGCCAGGTCCTCGACCTTGAAATAGCCCAGGTCTCGCAAGTCTTGCGCCATGCTGGGACCAATGCCAGGAATACTTTGCAGATCATCAGCCACCGGCGGTTTCCGTCACCGGCCACGCCGCCTGGATGGGCCCATCCATTGGCTCGAACCATTCGACAACGTAGCGCCAGACGAATCCGGGCGAAGAACCAGCCAGTGCATTGATCCGCCCGGGATTGCCCGGAAACTCGGTAAATCCCGTGGCTTTGCAGCGATATTTTGCAACGCCCGCATGGGCCTGGGCGAGATGGAATTTCATGATGAAGCCTCGCGCCTGGCCTGGCGCATCTTTGCCTTTAGTGCGCGTTTCACGCGGCGTCCCTTGCCCTCCAGCAATGGACGCATCGTCCGGCCAATTCCCGGCCAGAGATAAGTCAACGTCGTGAGAAACCCGCTCAGTGGCGGCATCGAACGTTCGCGCTTGTCATTAGTGCACAGCTTGAGGATTTCCCGGGCAACCTCGTCGGCCGTGCTGAGCGGCTGGGAAAATGTCAGGTCCGTAACATTATCGATGTTCGCCATGATGAAGCCGGTATCGATAGGACCGGGCGACACCACAGCAATCTTGATGGCCGAATCACGAAGCTCCTCCGCCAGTGCGAAAGTGAATGCACGCATACCAAACTTGCTCGCCGAATAAGTCGCCGCACCCGGCACGGGCGTGCGACCGGCCAATGACGCGACATTGATAATGGCGCCGACTCCCGCTTCACGCATAAGAGGCAATGCCAGGCGACTCAGGACAATGGGTGCCTTGAGATTGACATCGATCATTTGTCCCAGTGAATCAGCTTCGACGCTCTCTACCGGACCCCGCTCATGGTAGCCGGCGTTGTTGACGAGCACATGTATGCCCCCGAACTCGAATTGCGCCTTTCGCAGCAGATTTGCACAGGCATCCGGGTCCGCGACATCCATCGCCACGATCTCAACCCGGGTATCGGGCTGTAGCTCCCCGGCAATCTTCTCGAGATTCTTCCTGGTCCGAGCCGCCAGCACGAGATTGGCGCCGGCACGCGCGAACGCGCGGGCGGTCGATGCACCAACACCTTCGGAACCGCCAGTGATGACGACAGTCTTGTCTTTAAATTCCATTGGCGAAGTCTACCTCAGATACGCGGCTCTTCTGCAGCCCGGCACGCAGACGAAAGAACACTCGCAAAGCGCGTTTTCTCAAGATGTCAGAATGAATTTCCGGCGAGCAACCAGTGCGTCCCCGGAGCTTCCTCCCGGTCTGCCTGAAGCGTTAATACTGTCATCCGCTGACCATTGTGTATCGATCAGTGCAATGAAAAAGGGGCGCAAGCGCCCCTTCGAGAATCGATTAACGAGGTAACTTACTCCTCGGCCGCTGCCTCTTCAGCAACATCCACCGGTCCATCAACCAGCTGGACAATCGCCATCGGTGCCGCATCACCCGGCCGCGGGCCGGTTTTCAAAATGCGCAGGTAACCGCCGGGCCGATCTTTAAATCGGGGGCCGAGATCCGAGAACAGCTTACCGACGGCCGCCTTGTCTCGCAGACGATCGAATGCCAGCCGACGATTGGCGACGCCATCTTCCTTGGCGAGCGTGATCAGCGGCTCTACGACACGACGAAGCTCTTTCGCCTTCGGTAATGTGGTCTTGATCGTCTCGTGTTGCACCAGCGACGTCGCCATGTTTCGAAACATAGCTTTGCGATGCGAGCTGTTACGGCCAAGTCGACGACCGGATTTTCTGTGACGCATTTTCTCTTACCTTCTAACCAATGGAGTCAGAGCCGGGCCCCTACCCCTGGGTCAATGTATTACAGACCAAGCTCGTGCTCCGGGCGCAGGCTGGCTGGTGGCCAGTTGTCCAGAAGCATGCCCAGTCCAAGGCCATGACCTTCGAGCACTTCCTTGATCTCGGTCAATGATTTCTTACCGAGATTTGGCGTACGAAGCAGCTCAACTTCCGTGCGCTGCACGAGGTCACCAATGTACATGATGTTTTCGGCTTTCAGACAGTTCGCAGAGCGTACCGTCAATTCAAGCTCATCAACCGGGCGCAGGAGGATCGGATCAACCTGGTGTTCGGCCGCTGCGCCAACGCCCTCGTCCTGACCCTGCAAGTCGACAAAGACAGACAACTGGTCCTTCAGGATGCTGCCCGCGCGACGAATGGCCTCTTCCGGATCGATCGTGCCATTGGTTTCTATATCGATGATCAGTTTATCGAGATCGGTACGCTGTTCCACTCGTGCCGCTTCAACATCGTAAGTGACGCGATTGACCGGGCTGAACGAAGCATCAAGCTGCAGTCGGCCAATCGGGCCGGACTGCTCTTCGAAAACCGGGCGCTGGGTTGCAGCGCGATAACCACGTCCGCGTTCAACCTTCAGAACCATGTTCAGCTCGCCTTCCTTCGTGAGGTTGGCGATAACGATGTCCGGATTCATGATCTCAACATCGTGGTCGAGCTGTATATCAGCGCCCGTAACAACGCCAGGCCCTTTCTTCGAAATCCGAAGCTCGACCGTATCTCGCGTATGCATGCGAACCGCGACCTGTTTCAGGTTCAGAAGGATGTCGACGACGTCTTCCTGCACGCCCTCAATGCTGGTGTATTCGTGGAGTACACCTTCAATCTCTGATTCCGTGATTGCGGCACCGGGCATCGACGACAGCAGAATGCGGCGCAGCGCATTGCCGAGCGTGTGACCATAACCGCGCTCAAACGGCTCGATCGTCACCTTCGCATGAAGGTCATTGACGGGCGCGACTTTAACGACTCGCGGCTTCAGAAACTCGTTAACAGATTCCTGCATGGGTGTAACTCCTGATTATTTCGAGTACAGCTCGACGACGAGGTTTTCGTTGATATCGGGAAGAATGTCTTCACGATCCGGCAAGGATTTCAACGTACCTGTCATCTTCTTCGCATCCACATCGACCCACTCCGGCAGACCGACCTGGGAGGCAATTTCCAGCGCATTCTGGATTCGAAGTTGCTTCTTCGCTTTTTCGCGAATGCCAACAAAGTCGCCGGCGCTTATTTGTGCAGAAGGAATATTGACAACCTGGCCATTGACCTCGATACCTTTATGGCTGACGAGCTGGCGAGCTTCGGCGCGCGTAGTGGCGAAACCCATACGATAGACAACATTGTCGAGACGACCTTCCAGCAGGCGCAGCAGGTTCTCACCCGTTGATCCTTTGAGCTGGGCAGCCTTCTTATAGTAGTTCCTGAACTGTCGCTCCAGAACGCCATACATACGGCGGAGCTTCTGCTTTTCACGAAGCTGCAAGCCATAGTCCGACAGGCGCGGGCGACGTTGTGCCGCACCACCCGGGGGTACCTCGAGCTTGCACTTCGATTCGAGCGGCCGAACGCCACTCTTCAGAAACAGGTCCGTGCCTTCGCGACGGGACAGTTTACATTTTGGTCCAAGATATCTTGCCATTATTCAATCTCTATACACGGCGCTTTTTAGGCGGACGGCAGCCGTTGTGAGGGATGGGTGTTACGTCTTCGATGTTCTGAATGCGATAACCGAGCGCGTTCAGTGCGCGCACTGCGGACTCCCTGCCCGGTCCGGGTCCACGGACTCGAACGTCGACGTTTTTCACGCCAAATTCGAGTGCCGCGCGACCTGCCTTCTCCGAAGCAACCTGCGCTGCGAACGGCGTGGACTTGCGCGAACCGCGGAAACCGCATCCACCAGCGGTTGCCCACGACAGCGCATTACCCTGACGATCGGTAATCGTGATAATCGTGTTGTTGAAAGAAGCATGGATGTGCGCAATTGCATCAACCACGTGCTTCTTGACTTTCTTTTTCCTAACTTCAGCCAAAACTGGCTCCTGTTTTGTCCCATCGGTTTGTGCAATGCCATTTACTGTGGCGTTCGCTCAAACGTCGTAATCCAGCTTTTATCAAATCGCGACCCGAAGTCATTCGTTTCGATCGCGTTCCTCTTTACTCTCTCGCCCGCCGGGGCGGGTTCCTGCAAATCTCTGTCTTGTCGCCGTAGCGAGTTTCTCTATCGCTTGATGGGGCGACGCGGGCCCTTGCGGGTACGTGCGTTCGTACGAGTGCGCTGCCCCCGGAGCGGCAACCCACGACGGTGCCGGATGCCACGGTAGCAACCGAGGTCCATCAGGCGCTTGATGTTCATAGACGTCTCACGGCGCAGGTCACCTTCGACCACGAAGTTTGCGACGATATTACGAATACCGGCGATCTCGGGTTCCGCCAGGTCTTTCACCGGCGTGTCGGGTGCAACACCAGCCGCCTCGCAAATCTGCTTCGCGCGGGTGTCGCCGATCCCATAGATCGAGGTCAACGCAACAACGACGTGCTTGTTAACCGGAATGTTTATACCTGCTATACGAGCCACAATATTTACCTTTTCAATCAGCCCTGACGCTGCTTATGACGTTTGTCCGTGCAAATAACCCGCACCACGCCGTTTCGGCGGATAACCTTGCAGTTTCTGCACATTTTCTTAACTGATGCTCTGACTTTCATAGTCGTCTCCAATAATCCCGATTCGAATTACCGAACCGTGCCACCGCGACCATAGTTACGCAGGTTGGCCTTTTGCATCATGCCCTCGTACTGATGACTCATCGCGTGCGCCTGCAACTGCGACATGAAGTCCATCGTTACGACGACAAGAATCAATAATGACGTGCCACCGAAGTTGAACGGCACGCTCGGATAAAACATGCGGAAGATTTCAGGCAACAGGCAGACGCCGGCGATGTACAACGCACCCCAGAACGTCAGCCGGGTCAGCACCCGATCGATATATTCCGCTGTCTGGGCACCCGGCCGGATACCCGGAACGAATGCGCCAGATCGCTTCAGATTATCGGCTGTATCTTTCGAGTTGTACTGGATTGCCGTGTAGAAGAAGCAGAAGAAGATGATAAGCGCGGCGTACAGGATCACGTAGATCGGCTGTCCCGGCCCCAGGTTGGCACCAATAACCTGCAATGCACTCTGGAATGCACCCGGCTGCGCCGACTGCCCGAAGAATTGCGCCACAGTTGCCGGGAACATCAGGATGCTCGAGGCAAAAATCGGCGGGATGACACCCGCCATGTTGATCTTGAACGGCAAATGCGTGCTTTGTGCAGCATACATCTTGCGGCCCTGCTGTCGTCTTGCGTAGTTCACCGTAATCCGGCGCTGCGCACGTTCCATGTACACCACGAAGGTCGTTGCCGCGATGCCACCGATCAGTAGCAGGATCGCTGTCGCAGGTGACATCTCACCGTTGCGAACCAGCTCCGCCGTACCGGCGACTGCAGCCGGCAGACCAGCAACGATACCGGCGAGAATGATCATCGAGATACCGTTGCCAATGCCACGTTCCGTGATCTGCTCACCCAGCCACATCAGGAACATCGTGCCCGTCACCAGCGTGATACATGCCGTAATCAGGAAAGCGGGACCCGGCGCGACTACCACGCCAGGTTGACTCTGCAACCATGAAGCCGCCGCAATTGATTGAAACGATGCCAGTGCAACCGTGCCATAACGGGTGTACTGAGTAATCTTGCGTCGACCCGATTCACCTTCTTTTCTCAGCTGCTGCAGCGGCTCCACAAGATGGCTTGCCATCTGCATGATGATCGATGAAGAGATGTACGGCATGATGCCGAGCGCAAAAATACCGAATCGCGCGAGCGCACCACCAGAGAACAGATTGAACAGCGCCAGCATGTTGCCGGCCTGCTGATCGAAGAAACTGGCGAGCGCGGCCGGATCCACGCCGGGCACGGGAATAAACGTGCCAGCACGGAACACGATCAATGCTCCAATAAGGAACAGGATCCGTACTTTCAGCTCCTGCAGCTTGCTACCGGCATTGGCGGCATCTGCTGGATTCGTTTGTGGGCGCTTTGCCATGTCTTCGTCGTTTTACCTGAGTCCGTTTGTCGCCCGCTGGGCGGGTTCGTACGACACCTCTACAGTTTTTATTCGATGGAACCACCGGCGGCTTCGATCGCAGCCCGTGCACCCTTGGTGACAGCCAGGCCCTTGATCTTTACGGCCTTTTCCAGCTCACCTGATTTGATGACTTTCACCTTGCTGACGTGCGCCGGCACGAGGTGCAGTTTTTTCAGGCAGTCCATGTCAATGACGTCATCCGTCGGAATTGCAAGTTCATGCAATCGCAGTTCCGCCGTATTGCGGGCCATGCGCGAACGGAAACCAACCTTCGGCAGGCGACGCTGCAGCGGCATCTGGCCGCCTTCGAAGCCTACTTTGTGGTAGCCGCCGGAACGGGCATGCTGGCCCTTCTGCCCACGGCCACAGGTCTTGCCCTGGCCGGCAGAGTGGCCGCGACCCAGTCGCTTGCCTGCTTTCTTTGCGCCCTTCCCGGGCGACAATTCATTGAGACGCATTTCAGACTTCCTCTACTGAAACGAGGTACGAAACCTTGTTGATCATGCCGCGGTTTTCCGGAGTATCCAGAACCGTGACGGTCTGACGAATCTTGCGCAGACCCAGTCCGGCGACACACGCCTTGTGGCTTTTCAGCCGACCAAAGCGGCTCTTCACCAGGGTCACTTTCAATTCTTTGGGCTTCGCCATCTTTCTATACTCTTACTAATGCCTCGCGTTACTTACGCCAGGATTTCCTTAATCTTCTTGCCGCGCTTCGCCGCAATCTGACGCGGCGAATGAATGTTTTTCAGGCTGCTGATCGTTGCGCGCACAACGTTAATCGGATTTCGCGAGCCATAGCTCTTGGCAAGAACATTACGCACACCCGCACACTCGAAGACGGCACGCATTGCACCACCGGCGATGACGCCCGTACCTTCTGAGGCTGGCTGCATGTATACGTAAGTGGCTCCGTGGCGGCCTTTCTTCGCGTACTGCAGCGTTTCGTTGGTCAGGTTGACCTTGACCATGTTCTTGCGAGCAGACTGCATCGCCTTCTGGATAGCAATTGGCACTTCGCGTGCTTTGCCATAACCAAAGCCAACATGTCCATTGCCGTCCCCAACGACTGTCAAAGCGGTAAAACCGAACTGACGGCCACCTTTGACTACCTTTGCGACGCGGTTAACGGTGACCAGCTTTTCAATCAGGTCGTCGTTGCTCTGCTGTTGATCGTTTCTTGCCATATTTACTATTCAGCCGGCTACCTGCCGCTGCCTTTTAGAATTTCAGTCCTGCTTCCCGAGCTGCATCGGCCAGAGCCTTGACCCGTCCGTGATAGCGGAATCCCGAACGATCGAATGCGACCGTGTCAATGCCCGCCGCTTTCGCCTTCTCTGCGATGCGTGCGCCAACGATGGCAGCAGCTTCGGAATTGCCAGTCCCATTGGTGCCCTTGCGAACGTCCTTTTCCAGCGTTGACGCAGACGCCAAAACCGTACCCCCATCCGGCGCGATGATCTGCGCATAAATGTGGCGCGGCGTACGGTGTACCGACAACCGGTTTACGGCCAGTTCGTGAATCCTGGCACGCGCTTTGCGGGCGCGGCGGAGACGGTTTTGTTTCTTGTCGAGTTTCATTATTCGAACCTGTTACTTCTTCTTCGCTTCCTTGATCACTACTCTCTCATCGGAGTAGCGCACACCCTTGCCCTTGTAAGGCTCAGGCGGACGATAGCGTCGAATTTCAGCGGCCGCCTGGCCAACCTTCTGTTTATCCGTACCCTTGACGACGACTTCAGTCTGACTCGGTGTCTCGACCGAGATGCCTTCAGGCACGTCGTACACGACCGGGTGTGAAAACCCGAGCGTCAGATTGAGCTTGTTACCCTGAGCTACAGCACGATAACCAACGCCAACCAGTTCGAGCTTCTTTTCGAAGCCTTCGCTAACGCCCTGGGCCATATTCGCAAGCAATGCACGCGTGGTACCGGCTATCGCGGTTGCGAACCGGGAACCGGAACGCGGGCTGACGCTCACCGTATTGTCTTCCTGCTTCAGTTCGACCTCCGAATTCAGCTCGATCGATAACTGACCTTTGCTTCCTTTCATCGAAGCGGTCGTTCCCGACAGGTTGAATTCGACGCCCTGCGGCAATTCAACGGGTACTTTGGCAACTCTGGACATACGCTTTGATCTCTTCTCTGCGGTGACGACCGTTATGAAACGGTGCAAATCACCTCACCACCAACGCCTTTTTCACGGGCCTGGCGGTCGCTCATTACTCCGGCCGACGTTGATACGATTGCAATACCCAGACCACCGAGTACTTTCGGCAGCTCTTCCTTGCCACGGTATACACGCAGGCCCGGCTTACTGACACGCTTGACGGCCTCGATGACCGGCGTGCCTTCGAAATACTTCAATTCCACCGACAGCGCCTTCGCTGCGCCCTCTCCCGACGTTTCAAAGCTCGTGATATAGCCTTCGTCCTTGAGGACACTGGCAATCGCTTCCTTCTCCTTCGAAGACGGCATGGAAACACTTACTTTGCGCGCCTTCTGGCCGTTCCGAATTCGGGTCAGCATATCTGCGATGGGGTCAGTCATACTCATGTTTCTTTTTCTCCTACCAGCTCGACTTTGTCAGGCCGGGGATTTCACCTTTCATAGCAGCTTCACGGAGCTTGTTACGGCCCAGGCCGAACTTGCGATAAACGCCATGCGGACGTCCCGTGATTGAGCAACGATTGCGCTGGCGCGACGGGCTGGAGTCGCGCGGCAGTGAACTCAGCTTTGCAACAGCAACTGCCCGATCCTCGTCACTCGTATTCAGGTCACGAATGATCTTCTTGAGTTCCGCGCGTTTTGCAGCGTGACGAGCGGCAAGCTTTGCTCGCTTCGCTTCTCTCGCAATCATTGATTTCTTTGCCACGTTTATAGTCTCTCTGTTCTATTCATTTGGCACACTGGCCAAAAACTGTAGTCTGCGAATTCAGTAAGTACGCCTGTCAGGCCTCGTTACTTCTTGAACGGAAAGTTGAACGCCTCCAATAGCGCACGACCTTCGTCGGCATTTTTTGCCGAGGTTGAAATAGAGATATCGAGACCGCGAATCATGTCGATCTCGTCGTAATTGATTTCCGGAAAGATAATCTGCTCGGAAACACCCATGCTGTAGTTGCCCTGCTTGTCGAACGATTTCGGGTTCAGGCCACGAAAATCACGAATACGCGGGATAGCGATATTGACGAGACGATCAAGGAACTCATACATGCGTTCGCGACGCAGTGTTACCTTGCATCCGATCGGATAGTCTTCACGAATCTTAAAACCTGCGACTGATTTACGCGCCAGGGTCTTGACTGCTTTTTGTCCGGCAATCTTTTCCATGTCGCCGACAGCGTTCTCCAGCACCTTCTTGTCCGCCACGGCCTCACCTACGCCCATGTTCAGCGTAATCTTCGTGATGCGCGGTATCTCCATCACATTGGAAAGGCCGAGCTTCTCCTGAATCTGACCTTTCAGTTCGCTGTTGTATTGTTCCTGTAACCTAGCCATGTCTGTCTCTTCTATCTGGAATTCACCAATCGACTGTCCGCTGGCTCACTCCCGGTAAAATTCTCTAAATATCGACGGTCTCACCGCTTGAACGAAAGATTCGCTCCTTCGAACCGTCATCATTGACCCGAATACCAACCCGCTCGCCCTTTTTGGGCTTCGGGTTGAACACCAGCACGTTGGAGATATCCAACGGCATTTCGCGATCAATGATGCCGCCCTGAACGCCCGCATTCGGGTTCGGCTTCTGATGTTTCTTCGCGATATTCACGCCTTCAACGAGCACGCGATCGTCTTCGAAAACCTGCAGGACAGTGCCGCGACGGCCCTTGTCCTTGCCGGTAATGACTACGACTTCATCGCCTTTTCTGATCTTGTTCATTCGTTCAAACCCAGCCGGCCTAAAGTACTTCCGGGGCCAGCGAAATAATCTTCATAAACTGATTCGTCCGCAGTTCGCGGGTTACCGGGCCGAAGATACGAGTACCGATCGGCTCGAGACGTGCATTCAGCAGCACAGCCGCATTACCGTCAAAGCGAATCAGCGAGCCGTCCTGGCGCCGAACGCCCTTTCGGGTACGCACGACGACAGCGTTGTAAATTTCGCCTTTCTTCACCTTGCCACGGGGAATCGCATCCTTGACGCTGACCTTGATCACGTCGCCGACAGCGGCATAACGGCGCTTAGATCCACCGAGCACCTTGATGCACTGTATGCGTCTTGCGCCAGAGTTATCGGCCGCATCGAGGACTGTCTGCATCTGAATCATGGTTTTATTCCGTCACTCAAACTCTTTATTTCTTCGCTTGCTACTCGGGCGCGCGTTCTACGATGTCGACAACGCGCCACGACTTGTTCCTGGCTATCGGGCGACACTCGCTGATAGCTACGCGGTCGCCGGTTTTGCATTCGTTATTCTCATCGTGGGCCATAAGTTTCGTCGTACGACGGATGTATTTGCCGACAACCGGGTGCTTCTGCAGGCGCTCGATGGCCACTGATACCGTCTTGTCCATCTTGTCGCTGACAACACGGCCAACAATTTTGCGCTGAACTTTCTGCTCTGTCGCTTGCTCGTTCATTCGTTTTCACTCTTCGCTTTGAGTTCCGACATCACCGTCTTCACTCGTGCTATGTCTTTCTTCACGCGACCGTATTCATGCGGTCGATTCAGCTGGCCTGTAGCCCGTTGCATCCGCAGATTGAACTGTTCACGGCGCAAGTCCAGAAGCTCCTGGTTGAGCTCGTCCACTGATTTGTTTCTCAAGTCTGCAGCATTCATCACATCACCTGCCGCGATACAAAGGTGGTCGGGAACGGCAGCTTGGCAGCCGCCAGGCGAAATGCCTCTCGAGCAACCTCTTCCGTGACGCCTTCCATTTCATAGAGCACGCGGCCTGGCTGGATCTGACACACCCAGTACTCAACGTTGCCCTTACCCTTACCCTGTCGAACCTCAAGAGGCTTCTTCGTGATGGGCTTGTCTGGAAACACACGAATCCAGATCTTGCCGCCACGCTTGATATAGCGGGTCATCGCACGACGTGCCGCCTCAATCTGGCGTGCCGTCAATCTTCCGCGCTCGGTGGCCTTCAAACCAAACTCACCGAAGGCGACCGTGCTGCCACGCAATGCGAGGCCACGATTGCGGCCCTTCATCTGCTTGCGAAACTTAGTTCTCTTTGGCTGTAACATGACTCTTAATCCAGTGAGCGCTTATGCGCCAGCTGCTGCTTCCTTTTCTCCGGCCTGTACCACTTCGGGCTTGTCAAAAACCTCGCCCTTGAAGATCCAGACTTTGACGCCGATTACACCGTACGTCGTGTGTGCTTCGGCCAGGCCGTAGTCAATATCAGCACGCAAAGTGTGCAGCGGCACCCGACCTTCGCGATACCACTCGGAACGAGCAATTTCCGCGCCGTTCAATCGACCACCAACTTTGACCTTGATGCCCTCAGCACCGACGCGCATGGTGTTGGTTACCGCTCGCTTCATGGCGCGACGGAACATCACACGACGCTCCAGCTGCTGCGCAATACCTTCAGCAACCAGTTGTGCGTCGAGCTCCGGCTTCCTGACTTCGGCGATATTGATCCGCACATCGTTGATGTGCATCCTGATCATCTGCGCGACTTCTGTGCGCAGCTTCTCGATGTCTTCGCCTTTCTTGCCAATCACGATGCCGGGGCGTGCCGTATGAATCGTGATGTTGGCCTTCTTCGACGGACGCTCGATAGTAATTCGGCTCACCGACGCGTCCTTGAGCTTCTTTTTGATGAACTCGCGGATCTGGTGATCCATGTGCACGTATTCGGAAAACTCTTTCGAGTCGGCATACCACTTGGACGTCCAGTCTTTGACGATGCCTAATCGAATGCCTGTTGGATGTACTTTCTGACCCATAGTCTTTACTCGTCCCCGACCCGGATGGTGATGTGGCTGTTACGCTTGATAATCCGCGTACCACGACCCTTCGCCCTTGCCCGATAACGTCGGAAAGTTGGCGCTTCATTCACTTCGATTGTTGAAATCTTCAATTCATCAATATCTGCACCGTGATTGTGCTCGGCGTTGGCAATTGCCGACTCGAGCACTTTCTTTACGATGCGTGCACTTTTCTTCGGCGAGAAGGTAAGGGTCTTCAGCGCCTCATCCACATTCTTGCCGCGGATGGCATCTGCCATCAGTCGGCATTTCTGCGGCGAGATTCGCGCGTAGCGAAGTGTTGCTGCTACCTGCATGACTTACTCCCTCGTCCTACTTCGTTTTCCGGTCACCGGAGTGACCTTTAAATGTTCTCGTTACCGCAAACTCACCGAGTTTGTGGCCAACCATGTTTTCAGAAATCAACACGGGTACGTGCTGCCGGCCGTTGTGAATCGCAATGGTCAATCCAACCATGTCGGGCAACACCATCGAACGACGCGACCAGGTCTTGATCGGACGCCGGTCATTGGTCTTTGCAGCTTCTGCAACTTTCTTCTGCAGGTGCGTATCAACAAACGGGCCTTTTCTAACTGAACGTGGCATTGCTACCAGCTCCTCTGGATCTTGTGAGTACGAGTACTCAAATTCTGTGCGTTAAGCGTTCGCATATCTCAATTACTTCTTACGTTTTCTGCGACGAACGATCATGTTGTCCGTGCGTTTATTTGAACGCGTCTTGTAACCTTTGGTCGGCGTACCCCACGGGCTGACCGGGTGACGCCCCCCCGACGTACGACCCTCACCACCACCATGTGGATGGTCAACCGGATTCATCGCAACACCACGAACCGTCGGACGCACGCCTCTCCAGCGCTTGGCACCGGCTTTACCGAGCTTGCGCAGGTTATGCTCACCGTGACCAACCTCACCGACTGTCGCGCGACAGTCGTGGTGAATCTTTCGCATCTCACCCGAGCGCAGACGAATCGTCGCGTATACACCTTCTCGTGCTGCCAGCTGTGCCGTTCCACCCGCTGAACGAACGAGCTGACCACCCTTGCCTGGCTTCATCTCGATATTGTGAATCAAGGTGCCGACCGGGATGCTTTTCAACGGCAGCGCATTACCCGGCTTGATCGGCGCTTCCTCACCGCTTGAGACCGGCGTCCCTTCAGCGACACCTTTCGGTGCCAGGATGTAACGACGCTCACCGTCCGCGTACTTGATCAACGCAATGTGAGCACTGCGGTTCGGATCGTATTCGAGTCGCTCTACGACGCCAGGAACGCCATCCTTATCGCGCTTGAAGTCGATAATCCGGTATCGTTGCTTGTGACCACCACCCTGGTGACGAACCGTAATGCGACCGTTGTTGTTTCGGCCACCTTTCTTGGTCTTCTTGTCAACCAGCGCCTCATGCGGCTTGCCTTTGTGCAGACCCGATGTACGGACTGCAACCTGGAATCTCCGTCCTGCGGACGTCGGTTTTGATTTGTGTAATGACATCGTTACTTACCGCTCGCCTTATTCGCCGCCGATGAAATCAATGCTGCTGCCATCGGCCAGCCTGACGTATGCCTTTTTCCAACTCGGACGACGGCCATGCGTCAAACCGTGTCGCTTCACCTTGCCGCGATAGTTCATGACCTGAACGCTGTCAACACTGACCTCGAACAGCATCTCAACGGCCTGCTTGATCTCGGATTTCGTGGCATCCGTTCGAACCTTGAATACAACCTGGTTCTGTTCGGCAGAGTAGTGACTCTTTTCCGACAGGTGCGGTCCCTGCAGGACCGTCATAATTCTTTCCTGGTGTGCCGCGGCACTCATGACAGTCGCTCCTCAATCATCTTCAGCGCCGGCATGGTCATCAGCACTTTCTCGAAGCGCATCAGCACGACCGGATCGATTGACGCCGCATCGCAAATGCCGACGTCCGGCAAATTGCGCGCCGACAGGAATACTTTCTCGTCGAAAGCTTCGTTCACGATCAACACATTGTCGAGATCCATTTTCTTCAGCATGCCGGCGAGTTCTTTCGTCTTCGGCGCTTTCATCTCGATCGAGTCCGTAATGATCAGGCGATCCTGGCGTACGAGCTCTGACAACACTGAACGCAGCGCTGCCTTGTACATCTTTTTGTTGACCTTCTGGCTGTGGTCCCGCGGCTTGGCTGCAAACGCGCGGCCACCACCGACCCAGATCGGGCTGCGAATGGTACCCGCACGTGCCCGGCCGGTACCTTTCTGACGCCACGGCTTGGCACCACCGCCTCGAGCGGCTGCGCGATTCTTCTGGGCTTTGGTTCCGGCACGTCCGCCCGCGAGAAACGCAGTGACCACCTGGTGTACCAGCGCTTCGTTGAAATCAGCGCCGAACGCTGAATCCGCGACGTCTACGGTGCCGCTGCCTGCTGTCTTGAGCTTCATGATGCCGCCCTCGCCTTGACCGCGGGCTGCACCACGACGCGACCGCCTTTATGCCCGGGTACCGCGCCCCTGATCAGGAGCAGGTTACGTTCACCATCAACGCGAACCACTTCAAGATTCTGTGCTGTGCGACGCACGTTACCCATGTGGCCTGACATCTTCTTGCCCTTGAATACGCGGCCCGGCGTCTGGTTCTGACCAATAGAGCCCGGTGCGCGGTGCGCAAGCGAGTTGCCGTGAGTAGCGTCCTGGGTGCGGAAATTATGGCGCTTTACGGTACCGGCGAAGCCTTTACCGATGGAGGTGCCAATGACATCAACCTTCTGGCCGGCTTCAAAGAGATCAACCTTGACCTCCTGACCTGCTTCGAACTCCCCCTCTTCGGGCTGCTCATCAGCGCCGAGACGGAATTCCGTGATTAGGTCGCCGGCTTCGACCTTCGCCTTGGCGAAGTGGCCGGCTTCAGGTTTCGACACGCGGGACGCTTTGCGCACACCTGCAGTCACCTGCAACGCACGATAACCGTCGTTTTCCACGGTCTTCACCTGTGTGATCCGGTTTGGCTGTGCCTCGATTACGGTGACCGGGATCGATATCCCGTCTTCCGTAAAGACACGTGTCATGCCGCGCTTGCGGCCAACAAGACCCATTGTCATTTCAAAAACCTCACACCGACTTCGATTGGCCGGCGCCATTCTTAAATTCAGGTTTAACTTTTCAATTCATTTTTACTGCGCTGGCTACGGTTGGTCAGTGCTGTTTTTTCGCGTTCCTTCTAGACACGCGAAAGGGCCAGCCAACGTCTGGAACATTTACCCTGTTCCGTGACTTTTGGAGCTGACCCCAATCCGGTCAAACCGGCGGTCCGGGATTTGCCGAGTACGCCTTCGGTTTCCTGGCGACCTAACATTAAGCGCCACAAGGCTTGAGCCGTGTGACGCCGTTTACCGAACCTGGCCGATTCCCGGAGCGGCCAAGTCCTGCGAGCCCGCCATTATACTGTGGCAAAGCCTCGATTCAAGCATTTCGTAACATTATTTTTACCCTGAAAATCAATTGTTTAGGGCAAAAAAAGAGGCCCGCCGGCCGCTGGCCGACGAGCACTCCGAGAAATACGGTTAATTCAGCTTATTTCGGACGTCTACGCCCAATCCGCCCGGCCAGTTCGAACGTGTGCTCACGGCCGTTGCGGATTGATCTTTAGTCATCTAAATCGACGTCAGTTCAGTTTGATTTGAACGTCAACGCCGGCAGGCAACTCCAGCTTCATCAATGCATCGACAGTCTTGTCCGTCGGATCAACGATATCCATTAACCGCTTGTGGGTGCGGATCTCGTACTGATCTCGAGCGTCTTTATTGACGTGCGGACTGATCAGGACCGTGTAACGCTCCATCTTCATCGGCAGCGGAATCGGACCCTTGACCGTCGCGCCTGTGCGCTTGGCGGTATCCACAATTTCACGCGCCGAGTTATCGATCAGCCGATGATCAAACGCCTTCAGGCGGATTCGTATATTTTGGTTAGTTGCCACGCTTGGCTTCCCGTTTCTTTAATCGACTGGCACACTTTTGGAAACTGTGGTTCGCAACACCAAGTGCTACAACAGTT